>JBEHXD010000003.1:0-41392 GCA_048498875.1 Verrucomicrobiota bacterium | reverse complement strand
CTCGCGGCTTTGATCTTCCCCACCGTCGGAAAAGTCCGCGAGACCGCCCAGCGCACGGTCGACGCCAACAACCTCCGCGAGATCGTCAAGGCCGCGACGATTTATGCCGCGGACAACAACGACCGCCTCCCCGACCCGGCGGCGATCAGCGCGCAAACGCCCGTGCCGATCACCGGCGGCAGCGGGCCGTTCCTTTGGGTCGGCATCCTCGCGAAACGCGGCATCCTCACGGATCCGAATTTCTTTTTCGCGAAAAACGATCCGCAATTCAGCGGCACGTACCCGACCGCAATCGTCACGCCAGCCGATCATGGCGTGCTCGACCCCAGCTTCGTCACGGGACGGGTGCTGAGTTTCGAGTTCGTCGGGGGCCTGCGCATGAGCGATGCTCCGAGCACACCCGTCGCCTTTACGCGCGGGCTGCTCGCCACCGGCTTGTGGAGTCCCACCAATGGCGTCTACAAGGACACCGGCGGCCACGTGGCGTTTTTGGGCGGAAACGTCCAGTTCTATGGCAATGTGACTGAGACGGCCAGCCAGCTGACTCTCAATAATGGCACGAAAGGCGTTTCGGTCCTTCAGGCTATCCCCTATAATACTAACCCCGCGCTTAACCCGCGTGTTTATGCCACGCCGCTTGCGGGAGTTGGCAGTCTGGCAGGTACCTCGGCGGAAGCTGCTCTTTAGGCTTTCGCCTAATTTCAGGCTAAAAGAACCCGACTTTGACTGGTCGGGTTCTTTTATGTCTTCACCTCGACATAATTCGCCACCTATCGTGACTTGCATGCCGGCAGCCAATCCCACGTACGTCATCGGCCATAAGAACCCCGACGCAGATTCAATCTGCTCGGCCATTGCCTACGCCGCCTTCAAGGAGGCGCGCGGCGAAAAAGGCTACGTGGCGGCCCGGTGCGGAAATTCCAATGCGCGTATCGACGCGATTCTCAGCCGCTTTCACAGCCCGCTGCCGTTTTATCTGAGCGATGTTTCCCCGCGCGCGCACGACATGATGGCCTCCGATCCCCTTTCCGTGGGACCCGACGCCACCTGCGCCGAAGCCCTGCGGGTTTTCGACCAGAATCACATCACGGTCCTGCCCGTGGTTTCGACACGCAACAAGGCGGTCGGGACGATCACCCTCGCGCAGCTCGGCCACTTTTTCATCCCGCGCATCGAGGAGCCGCGCGCCATGCGCCAGGTGCGTACCAGTCTCGCCCGCATCGTCGGTTCGCTCAAGGCCTCGGTGCTGCACCTCGTCGACGAAAACCGGTTGGAGGAACTCTTTGTCCGTATCGGCGCGCTGGATATCCGCACCTTCTGGTCGATTTCGGAAAGGGAAAGTATCCCCGCCGCCAATTCTGTCATCATCGTCGGCGACCGCGCCGACGTGCAGCAAAAGGCCATCGAACTCGGCATCCGCGCCGTGATCGTCAGCGGCAATCTTCCGGTGGAACCCGCGATCGTCACCCTCGCCCAGTCGCGTGGCGTAAGCATCATCGTCAGCCCGCACGACACCGCCACGACCGCTTGGTTTGTGCGCACGGCCTCCACGATCGAATGCCTGATCGAACGAAAGTTCACGACGCTGAACGCTGACATGCGCATCGCCGAGGTGCGAAAAAAATTCGGCGGCAGTGCCCCGCACGCCATGATGGTCACCGGCGACGACGGCACGCTTCAGGGCATCCTGACCAAGACCGACCTGCTCAAGCCGGTGCCGACCCGCATCGTGCTCGTCGATCACAACGAGCTTACCCAAGCCGTGCCCGGCGCCGATGAAGTCACCATCACGGAAATCATCGACCATCACCGCCTCGGACCGATGGCCACGCCGCAACCGATCCTGTTCATCAACGAGCCGGTTGGGTCCACCTGCACCATCATCGCCGACCTTTTCCGCCGCCACAATCTCACGCCGTCGGCCGATGTCGCGGGCCTGATGATGTCAGGCCTGATTTCCGACACGCTTCTCCTGCAGAGCCCCACCTCGACCGAAAAAGACGCCTCCATGCTCGCGTGGCTCGAGTCGTTTGCCGACATCAAGGGCAAGGCGCTGGCCAAACTTATTTTCAGTTCCGGCTCCATCATCCTCGCAAGCCCGCCCGACAAGATCGTGCGCTCCGACTTCAAGATTTACGACGAGGACGAAGTTCGTTTTTCCGTTTCCCAAGTCGAGGAACTCGGTTTCGACAACTTCTGGCAGCATGCGAAGCCCCTGGCCAAGGCGCTCAACGACCTCCGCAACGACGAGCGTCTCGCGTTCGCGTGCCTGTTGATCACCGACATCAACACGCAGAACTCCCTCATGCTCGTGAAGGGCGATCCCGACTTCATCCAACGCATTTCCTACTCGCACCTCGAACAGGATGAAATCTTCGATCTTCCCGGCGTCGTCAGCCGCAAGAAGCAGCTGATTCCCTACATCACCAGTGTGATCAAGGAAATGGTTGCCGAGGGTGTCCCGCCTGTTTTCCGCGGGAAAACCAAGTCTCCGTTTGTGAAGGCGGGTTGATTTGTCGGAGATAAGTGACACGAGGCCGACACCGGCTCGCGACCACCTATAATTAGGTGGATAATGGTGGGAGTCCTATGTCTGAGCGGGTTTAAAATGGCGGCATGAATGCGATGACCATCCCGCATCCTGATGGGTTGAGCCATGAACCGGGCTTCGTGCTCGTGGATATTTTCAAACCGGCGTACACCCACCGGATTCCCTTACGCAGCCCGGGACTCTTGGCTTACCTTCACATTGAGGGTGCCAAAGAGCAGGTGCTGCGATTATTTGTCTTCGATGATCTGGATAAGGGCTTCGCTCAGAGCCGCCCATTTTGTGGACCGGCAAACTTTATCGCGTATCGAGAGTTCCCGTGGTCGATGGATCACACCTATGATCAAAATAAAAACATCCTGGCTGAGCGTTTGAGAGTGTATGCGCAATTGACCGAAAAATACGACATACGCCAGGTGGTCTGGCCCCAGGACCATTACACGACCATACGGTCTGTGCAAATTGTCGGATACGAGAGTAGGTAAAAATGGATACAATTGGTCGTTGAGGCTCGTGTCCGATCGATTCCGATGCCATGCATGGGTCTGTCCGAAACGCTGTTTTGAGATGAAAATCCACCTTATCGATAACACCGAGATCGATGTCGTAGGTGCCAGCGAACCAAAGTTGTTCGAGGGAATGCATCTCAACGGACTGAAGACGTCTTACGCCGCCGAAATCATCTATAAATTTTACGAACTGGTAACCGGAACCGAATTTAACGGGGATCAGGCCAACTGGTTGATTTTAGGCAACGAGCGCGTGCGCATCTGGAAATGCAGACTCAGGAGTCCCATCTCGAAGGTGAATCTCTACCGCTATGAGTGCGTGACCGATTCAGAGCACCCGATCTGATAACGGTGACCTGAACCATCTTAATTGGTGTTAATTGTAAACCTCCAGCCCCGCCTTCCCCGGATTTAAAGTGAGCCCGGCGTGATCAGCACAGAATGTCGCTGAGCCACGGATCGGGTGAAAAGCAGGGTTTGTACTCTAACTCGCGATCGTCATACGCGATGTGCTCTTTGCCGTATGACTGAAACTGTTGAATGAATATCCCGAGGCGGCGGATGAGGGATGATTCCACCCCGCCTATCGGCAAATTGCGTCATTGCGTCGCGTTGCCGGATTAACCAATTTGGCCATTCATGTCCGCTGATCCGACCAGTCCCGCGCCAGCTCCCACTGACTTCATTCGCGATATCGTTGCCGCCGATGTGGCCTCACAACGTTATCCGAAGATCGTCACCCGGTTTCCGCCGGAGCCCAACGGGTACCTGCATATCGGCCACGCCAAGTCCATTTGCCTGAATTTTGGCATCGCCCGGGAAAACAACGGCCAGTGCAACCTGCGCATGGACGACACCAATCCGGCGAAGGAGGATGTCGAGTACGTGGATTCCATCACCAAGGACGTGCAGTGGCTGATCGCCGGCTGGGCGGATCAATGCCTCGGTTTCAAGCCCAAGGGCGCGTCACCCGTGCTGACATCGGCCAACAATCGGCCGGATTATTATCTCGCCCCGGTCGCCCCGGGCGCGGGCAGTGAGCCTTTCTTTGCCTCCGATTATTTTGACCAGCTCTACGAGTACGCGCTGACCCTGATCAGGAATGGCAGGGCGTATGTGTGCGATCTGAGTCCGGAGGAAACCGACCAGTATCGCGGCTCGCCGGACAAGCCGGGCAAGGACAGCCCGTTTCGCAACCGCACGGTGGCCGAAAACATCGATTTGTTCACGCGGATGAAAGCCGGTGAATTCCCGAATGGCGCCCGCTCGCTGCGCGCCAAAATCGACATGGCGTCGCCCAACATCTGGCTCCGCGATCCCCTGCTCTATCGCATCCGCCATACCGCCCATCACCACATCGGAGCGAAATGGTGCATCTATCCGCTCTACGACTATGCGCACTGCCTGAGCGATTATCTCGAGGGCATCACGCACAGTATTTGCACGCTGGAGTTCGTCGACCATCGCGCTTTCTACGACTGGATCCTGGAAAGTCTCGGTCTGCCGCGCGCGCTGCCCCATCAATACGAATTCGCCAAGCTGAACCTCGGTTACACGATTGTTTCGAAGCGGAAACTGCTCCAGCTCGTGACGGAAAAAATCGTCTCCGGCTGGGACGATCCGCGCATGCCGACCCTTTCCGGCCTCCGTCGCCGCGGCATCCCGGCGAGCGCCATCCGGCAGTTCGTCACGGGCGTCGGGGTGACAAAATTCGATTCGCTCACCGAAATCGCGGTCTTCGAAAACGCGGTGCGCAACGAACTCAACACCACGGCGCAGCGCCGTCTCGGTGTACTCAAGCCGATCAAGCTGATCCTGACCAATATCGCCGATGGCGAAACGGTGGATTGCACCGCCACCAATAATCCGCAGGACGAAAATCCGACGACCCGTCCCCTCGCTCTTACGCGGGAAGTTTTCATTGAAGCCGACGATTTCGCCGAAGTTCCACCGCCCAAATATTTCCGATTGAAGCCCGGCGGTGAAGTGCGCCTGAAATATGCGTGCATCATCAAGCTCGACGAGATCGTGAAGGACGCGAGTGGCACGATCACCGAATTGCGTTGCACCGCCGATCTGACCACCCGTTCGGGGCACCCGAATTCCGATCGCAAGGTCAAGGGCACGATCCACTGGGTCAGCGCCAGTCGCTGCGTCGACGCCGAGGTTCGTCTCTACGACCGGCTGTTCACCGTGGCCGAGCCCGCGGCCCAGGAAGATTTCCTGAAAGTGGTAAATCCGCATTCGCTCGAAACCGTATCGGCGAAACTCGAACTCAGTCTGGCCAGCGCCAAACCGGACGAGCGCTTCCAGTTCGAACGCCTCGGTTATTTTGCGCTCGATACCGATTCCCCCGGCTCAGGCCAGCGGCTGATCTTCAATCGCACGATCACGCTGAAGGACACCTGGGCGAAGTAGTCTCTTCGCAGGTGGAACGCGGCGTCCCGACGCGTTGGTTTGCATCGCGATGTTCGACCTCACTCGTAACTGGTGGGGCGCATTATCCCTAATGCGCCGGACGTTCGCCTGTGATGTTACTGTCGAACACGCTCATTCCCTCGTTCATCCTGAAGGCGGATTAAGGATAATCCGCCCTACCTTTCCCCCGGCGCCGGCCAGCGGCTCACGACGCCTGTCATTCTGAGCGCAGCGAAGTCTAGCCAGCAGGCTGGTCTTACATCCACGCATTCGCCCCAGACATCACGTTCGAAGCCATGGATCCTTCACTTCGTTCAGGATGACCAGGACGGAGTGATAGTCATGATCGCTCCTTTCAAAACTTTCGCGAGATCTCCTCTGAGTTAATCCAATAAAAAACCCGCGCAATAAAAGCGCGGGTTTGAAATTCAGCACGAAAGTGCGGCGACGGTGGTCGACTGCCGGTTACTTCGTCTCCGTTTTCTTTTCCTCGGTCTTCTTCAGGTGTTTTTTGTGCTTCTTGCCCTTGTGCTTTCCGGTTTTGGCCGAAGGAGTGGCCTGGGCGGCGGGTGCGGCTGACGCAGCGGGTGCGGGATCGGCGGGAATATTCACTGAAGGAATCGTCATGGACGATCCGGCAGGAGCGGCATCAGCGGCGAACAAACCGGCGGTGGCGAAGGAAAGAACGAGCGAAGTGGTAATGAGATATTTTTTCATGCGTTGGAAAACGTGACGCGATCATCGCGGCAGAGTTACAGCATAATAAAACGCACGAACGGCAAGGAGGTTTCATCCCAAAATCGGGACGGCCCAATTTCATTTTCACTAAGAAATTAAATTCGGGCCCGGCCAGAAAAGTCATTAACAACTTGGGTGCAACGATTAGCAATCAACCACTGCCTTGGCACTCCGCATGCAAATGAAACGTGCACACCCATGCTTGGCAGCGAATACAACTGGCTGGTCAATCTCACCTACACGTCCGAAGGCGTGCCGCAGATTCGTCGTACCGGCTCGAGTCTCTTCACTCTGCTGATCGGTGTGTTTTGTTTTCTCTGCCTCACGTTGCACGCGGCCGAAACCGAACCGGATTCGGTTCCCTTGCTGAATGTTCGTGATTTCGGAGCCATCGGCGACGGCAATGTCCATGGCGTGAAAGAGTGGATCAAGAGCGGACGCTATTCATCGATGCGCGAACTGCGCCGGGCCTGCCCGTTTGTCCAGGGCGATGACTGGACCGTGGACGAAGCGGCGTTCGAACTCGCCAAAAGCAAACTGCCCGAGACGGGCGGCACGATCTATTTTCCGAACGGACGCTATGTTTCCGGCCACGGTAGTTGGACGATCAAAAAGAATCACGTCCGCCTTCTCGGCGATGGCCCCGAGCTTTCGATCCTGCTCACGACCCCGAAAATCAACGACGCGCTGGTGCTCTCGGGTTACCGCCATGTGGGCTGGCTCGATCACGCCAACGATCAGTTCCCTTTTCAGCCCGAAAGCGGAAAACGGGGCGACCGGGGCGTAACGGTGATGGATCCGGCCTGGCATACCGAATTTAAAACCGGCGACCTCGTGTTCATCCGCAATGGCGCCTGCCGTTTCGATCAGGATTATGGCGAATTCAACGAAGTGGCCGCGATCGATGAGACGGGCCTGCTTCAATTCAAACACCCGCTCGCGCGGGATTACTCTTTGGGGTGTGTAAACTGGGCCGGGACCGTGGCGGCTGATTTCACCATGCCGAAAAACCAGCGCATGGTGAGCATTGCCACGAGTTCCGGACCCGGTAATTTTCAACCGGCCACAGGCGAGGCCATCACCGTGGACGGACAACTTTTCGAAGTTGTCGTCTCGGGGAAAACGTCGCTGCAATTGAAAAACGTCGGGCGCGGCAATGCCGCTCCCGGAACGAAAGTCCCGGGCGGCGCCAAAATTGCGAAGTCGCGTGCCGTCATCCGGCTCACGCAATCCACGCGCGGTTTTCGCGCGGAAAAAATCCAATTCGTCGGACACCGCAAGGTCCTCAATCTTTCCAACAGTTACGATTCGGAATTCGTGGAGTGCCGGTTTGTCCGTCAGCCCGCCGATGCCGGCGACGCGAAAAGCGGGCTGACAATCGATGGCGACGGCGGGCGCGGCGCGCGGTTTGTCCGTTGCTCGCTGCAGGCCAGCCCCCCCTGGGGCATGCAATTCGCGCGTTCGTTTGGCGAAGTGAGTTTCGACGACTGTTCCTTTGAGGACGCGAATGTGGCCTTCACGGAATTCGCCTTCGACTGCGAAGTGAGGAACTGCCGTTTCAACTTTCATGGGCCCACTCCCGAAGCCGTTGTGATTCTGGGAAAATCGGGCGGCGATTTCCGCATCACCCACAACCAAATCCACGCCGAGAACGCCGGTTTCATTTTCGACTCCCACCTGGACATCCAGTCGCAAAAGCACCGCGGCGAAGGCGGTTTTGTCATTCGCGACAACACGGTCGCAGCGACCGGCAAAACGCAGGTGTTCCGTCTCTCTCCCGATCTCGCCGCCGATCTTGGCGGCAACGCCATTGCTGCGCAGTAGGCACAAAGAGGGTCAAAAATCTCAAAGGACAAAAACCATCATCACACCGATTTACCGCTGCCGCTAACCGCTCACTGCTTACTTCCCACCGCTCACCCCTCGTTTCCCATGTTCGCCGATTTCAAATTCGCCTTCCGTCAGCTGGTCAAATCGCCGGGTTTTACCGCCATTGCGGTGCTCACGCTCGCCCTCGGCATTGGCATGAACACGTCAATGTTCACGCTGATGAACACCCTCGTGCTCCGGCCGCTGCCGTTTCCTGCCAAGGAACAGCTGGCGCGACTTTACCGGACCACGCCGCAGTCGCAGACCTCCGACCATCTCGTGGCCGATTACCTCGACCTTGGACCGGCGACGGCGGAGTTTGCCGATCTGGGGGCGTTTCGCATGTGGGGCTACACGCTGGCACAGGACGGCCGTCCTCCGATCAACCTCAACGCCCTCCGGGCCTCCGCCTCCCTGTTTTCCGTGATCGGCCTGCAACCGGAACTGGGCCGGTTCTATACTTCGGAAGAGGACAAACCGGGCAATCACGTGATCGTGATCAGCCATGAAACCTGGCAGAGCCAGTTCGGCGGGGATCCCGGTGTCGTTGGAAAAACCGTACGGATCGACGGCGAAGGCACCACGATCATCGGAGTCACGCAGGCTTCATTCTCCTCCGTTTTCCTGTGGGGACCAGGCGATGCTTTCCGCCCGCTGGCCCTGACTGACGCCGAAAAAAGCGATCATAACAACCCTGCGCTGAGTGTGGTGGCGCGCTTCCGCCCTGGAACGAACCTCGAACAGGCCAATGCCCGCTTTACTGCCCTCGCCAATCGACTGGCGCCCAATCGCCCCCAGCAGAACAGCAAAGATGGACTTCATGCGGTTTCACTCCAGTCGATCGTTCAACCCAAGAGCACCGTCCAGCTGACGGTGGTGATGCTCGCACTCGCCGGCTTCGTTTTGCTGATCGCCTGTGCCAATCTCGCGAATCTCCAACTGGCGAGGGCGGTCGCCCGCACCCGTGAATTCGGCATTCGCTCCGCCTTGGGGGCCACGCGCCGGCGATTGTTGGGACCTCTGCTCGCGGAAAGCATGCTGCTCGCCGTGGTGGGTGGCGTGGCCGGCATGTTGGTGGCGGTCTGGACCAACGATTGGATTTCGACCCGTCTTTCCAGCAACGGATTTGTAAAGTTCACACTCACGCTCGACTGGTGGGTGATCGCGTTTGCCCTGGTGCTTTCGCTCGTAACCGGTGTGATCTTCGGAATCGTGCCGGCTTGGATGATGGCCCGGGTCAACGTCAACGAAACCTTGAAGTCGGGCGCCCGGGGTTCGACCGGGGATCGCACCCAGCACCGCTTCCGTCATGCACTCATCGTCGGTCAATTTTCCCTCGCGCTGATTCTTCTCGCAGGTGCCGGGTTTTTTATCCGGGGCCTGCATCGGATGCTTTCGCGCGATCTCGGCTGGAACACCAGCCATGTCGTTCAGGGCATCATCAATCTTCCGGCGGCGAAATACTCGAGTCCGGACAAAACCTACCTCTTCTACACCGAACTTCAACAACGGCTGGGCGCCCTGCCCGGGGTGGAACGTGTCGGCATCGGCTGGTCCCTTCCCATTTTCACCTTTTTTGCCAACCGGAATTTCGTGGCGGACGGTCACGAACCGCCGACTCCCGGACACGAGCCCATGGCAGGAGTGGATGGGGTCACCCCGAGTTTTATCGACACCTTGCAAATCAAGCTGACCCGGGGACGGAATTTTTCCGACGCGGACAAACTCGGTTCCGCTCCGGTTTGTATCATCAACGAGTCGATGGCACGCGCGGTATTTCCCAACGAGGATCCGGTCGGACGTCGCATCGGCAGTCTTGATCCCGCGAAACGGGACTGGATGGAAATCGTCGGCGTCGTGTCCGACGTCCAGTTTGCGGTGAGTTTCAACAACCCCACTTCGCCTTATATGGTGCTGCGCCCGCTCGCGCAGGAACCGTGGAACTATGTCTCCTTTGCCATCCGGGCCACGTCAGCCGAGAACTTGATTCAAACGGTGCGTGAAACCATTGCGGCGATGGACGCCGATATGCCGGTGCAGCAGCTCAACACCCTGGATGGGTTCATCCAGCAGACCATGAGCAGCTCCCACATGATCGAAACCATTCTCATTTGCTTTGCCGTGCTCGGACTGTTTCTCGCCGCGCTCGGACTTTATGGTGTCATCGCCCGTCTGGTCACGCAGCGCACGCCCGAGATTGGTGTCCGGGTGGCATTGGGAGCCCAGCCCCGCGACGTGGTCTGGCTGATTCTCGGCCTGGGCATAAAGCTGACCCTGGTCGGCAGCGCCATCGGATTGATTGGTGCCTGGTTTTTAGGGCGTACCCTCGCCGCGATTTCCCCGCAGTCCGCTTCCGCGGACATCCAATCGATCGTCATCGCCACCACCACCCTGATCGGGGTCGCCATCCTGGCCTGTTACCTTCCTGCCCGACGGGCGATGAAAGTCGATCCCATGGTGGCCCTGCGCAACGAGTGAAAATCCCAACGGGCCGCGGTCCAAACTCCCAAAACCATTGCATCCGGGCTGATAAAATCCGCTTCCGACCCACTCCGATGAACTGCAAAATCCGATTCCTTATTCTTGCGATGGCTGCGGTTTTTTTGACCGCGTCCCTGCCGGCGGAAAACTATTCGTTCACCGAGCCGTTTTCCCGCACGGCCCCATTTGATCCGGCGGGGAAAATCATCCTGGAAAATGTCAACGGTGACGTCGACATCCGCACCTGGGACCGGAATGAGATTCTCGTTGAGGGCGAAAAGCAGGCGAAGACGGACGAGGAGTTGAAACTGATCGACCTGACCATGGACCTCGAAGCCTCCCGGGGGGTGATCAAAGTGCGGCTGCCCAAACGCGCCGGATTTTTCAGCAATAACATTCGTGCGTCCGTCCGTTTCAAGATTTCGCTGCCCGCGACGGCGACGCTGGAGAAAATCTCGGTGGTCAACTCGACGGTGCACATCGAAGGCGCCCGCGCGTCCGTCAATGCGGAGTCGGTCAACGGCAGCATCCACGCCCACCACGTCGCCGGCAGCGTCCGGTTGGAAACGGTCAACGGTCAAATCGACGCCGGGATTTCAGCTGTTACGCCGGGGCAGAAGCTCGCCTTCAATACCGTGAATGGGGCCATCGCCGTCCGGCTGCCGGCGGATTTTGGGGCCGATACCCACGCCTCGGTGGTAAACGGCAGCATCGATTGCGATTTCCCGCTGACGGTGCACGGCCACATCGTCGGCAAAAATCTCTCCGGAAAAATCGGTGATGGTCGCGCCGATTTTTCCGCGGAATCCGTCAACGGAAGCATCCGGCTCAAAAAACAAGCCAGCCCATAGAGGGTGGGCAAAACTCCAAAGACCAATACTCAAACGCCAAAAAGCCCAATCGCCAGACATCCATTCATGGCCTTTTGAGATTTGGCCATTGAATTTTTTCCCACCCCACTCCGCCACCCGCTCCTTCCCGCCATGATCTCCGATCTGATCTTCGCTCTCCGCCAACTGCGGAAAACACGGGGATTCACCATCACCGTCATCATCACGCTCTCCCTCGGCATCGGCGCGTGCACGCTGATATTCTCGGTCGTCAACACCATCCTGCTCCATCCCCTCACGGCTCCCGACCCGGACCGGTTGATCGTCCTCCGAGAAACCCGGCTGCCGGACCTGCCGGATGCACGGACTTCATGGGCCAATTTCGGTGACTGGAAGAAACAGGCTCACTCCTTCGCCTCGCTTGCCGCGTTCACCTACACGTCTTTTAATTTCACCGGCGGCGACGAACCGCTCCGCCTGAGTGCCCAGCGCGTGACGGCAAATTATTTCGACACCCTGGGGGTGAAACCCGCACTGGGGCGTTCTTTTCTGTCCGAGGAGGAAACCCCCGGAAAAAATCGGGTCGCCATTTTGAGCTATGCCTTATGGCAACTGACCTTCGGAGGCTCATCGGAAGTAATCGGCCGGACGATGTTGCTCAACGGTGAGCCGTACACCATCGTGGGCGTCAGTCCGGACCGCCTCGACCCAACGGGCGACCGTCCGTTGCGCGGGCAATTCATCTCCGTGCCCCTCGTCCCCACGGAGGATGAGCGCACCCATCGCGATCGGTTTTTTCTGAATGCCATTGGCCGTCTCGCGCCCGGCGTGACCGTCGCGCAAGCGAGCGCGGAGATGGACGTGCTCGTCGCCGGCATTGCCAGACAATACCCGGACACCAACAAAGGGCGCGGGGTTTCCGTCCAGCTGGCGGGCGACTATCTCACGCGCGCGATCAGCCCGGCACTGTGGTCGCTGGTGGGCGCCGTCGTTTGCGTGCTGCTGATTGCCTGCGCCAATGTGGCGAACCTGCAGCTTGCCCGCGCGACGGGACGACAGCATGAAATTTCCCTGCGGGCCGCGCTCGGCGCGGGCCGGGCGAGACTGATCCGTCAGTTACTCACCGAAAGCGTCCTGCTCGCGCTTCTCGGCGGTTCCGTCGGCGTGATGCTCGCCATTTGGGGTCTCGATTTTTTAAAAACCTATCCGAGCAATTTCGATTTTGCCGGGCTCGCCTCCCTTAAACTGGACTCCGGCATCCTGGCTTTTTCGCTCGGACTCAGCGTCGCCACGGGCGTGGTGTTTGGTCTCGCCCCCGCCTGGCTGACGGCCCGGGTTGATTTGAACGAGAGCCTGAAGCAAAACACGCGGGGCGGATCCGAAAGCCGCTCAAGCAGCCGGCTGCGCGGTGCCCTCGTGGTGGCGGAAATCTCCTCGGCGCTCGTGTTGTTGTCGTGTGCCGGTCTGCTCGTGAACAGTTTTGTCAAACTGACGCGCGTCGATCCGGGATTCGCGCCCGAGCGAATCGTTTCGATGCAGCTTTTCCTGCGCGGACAAAAATATGCCACCGGGATCCTCCCCAAACCGGAACCGGTTCTCGCTTTCAACGAAAGCTTGCTGACCCGGCTCCGGGGTCTTCCCGGTGTCGAATCCGCGGGCATCACTCATGCGATGCCCATGTTCGATTTGCCCAACGACCAGACGTTTTTCATTGAAGGCCAGTCTTCTCTTTCGCCGGGAGACCGGCCGCATACGCAGTCGATCTCCGCCTCGCCGGACTATCCGGCGACCATGGGAATCCGCCTTATCCGGGGACGTTTCTTCAGCGCCCAGGACACGCTCCAGACTCCGGCCGTGGCGGTCATCAATGCCACGCTGGCGCGGCAATATTTTGCCGGTCAAAATCCCCTCGGCCAGCGAATCAACGTTGAGACCAACAGCAATTCGTCCGGCTGGCGCGAGATTGTCGGAGTCATCGCTGACGTTTCGTTCGCGCTGGACCGGCCGGTACCGCCGCAGATCTATGTCCCGTTTTCCCAGGCACCTTCCACCCAGGTCAACTTTGTCATCCGTACTTCAGGCGACCCGACTGCGCTGCTTTCCTCGCTCAAGCCGCTGGTGTATGCGCTGGATCCCAATCAGCCCGTTGCCGTTGTGCTGAGCCTGCCGCGGTTAATCGATCGCAGCATGACAAGCAAGCGACTGGCCATCCAGCTGCTGACCGCGTTTTCCGTCATCGCGCTCGTTATTACCGTTGTCGGGATCTACGGCGTCATCGCCTACACCGTCGGCCGGCGCACCACCGAAATTGGAATCCGAATGGCACTGGGTGCGCAGGCGCGCGATGTGCTGCGGCTGGTGCTGTCGTACGGGGCGCGCCTGGTGGGCGTGGGTTTGGGGTTGGGACTCATCGCCACTTTTGCGGTCGGCCGCTGGCTCCAGTCGCAGCTTTTCCAAACGAGCCCGTACGATCCCTCCACGCTCATTGCCATCACGCTCGTCCTCTCTGTCATCACCGGGTTTGCCTGCTGGCTGCCCGCCCGCCGGGCCATGAAGGTCGATCCCATGGTGGCTTTGCGCAATGAGTGAAAAAAGCGGCCCGGTCACTGGAGTTTTCCCCGATGTTTTCCCCTCTCAAATTCGTGCTTCGTTCGCTGGCAAAATCCCCCGGCTTCACCGGCGTTGCCCTCCTCACGCTCGCCCTCGGGATTGGCGTGAACACTTCCATGTTCGGCTTGGTGAACGCCCTGTTGCTCAGTCCGGCGCCCTATCCCAATCCGGACCGGCTGGTGACCGTTTTCCGCACGGGACCACAGTCAAAAAGCTGGCCTCATTCCGAGCCGGACCTTCGCGACGAACGCGCGCAAAGCCGTTCGCTCGATTCGCTGTCAGCCTTTCAATGGTGGGCCTTTTCCCTGTCCCAACCAGGCCAGCCGGCTGAGCGCCTCCAGGGGCTCGTCGCCTCCGCCAGTTTGTTCACGACGCTCGGTGTGCAGCCGTCACTGGGCCGTGCGTTCACCGCAGAGGAGGAGCAGCCGGGACGCGATCAGGTCGTCGTGTTGACCGACGCCCTCTGGCGGGCGCGCTTCGATGGGGATCCGAAAATCATCGGTCGCACCATCCGCGTTGACGGCATGAACCTGACCGTCATCGGCGTAATGCCTGCCTCCTTTGCTTATCCGCTTTTCTGGGGGAAATTGGAGGCCATCCGTCCGCTGGTGGTGGTCGCGGACTGGCAGCACGCCCGGAGCACGCACTGGCTTCAGGCCATCGCGCGCCTGAAACCGGGCGTTTCACTGGACCAGGCACAGGCGGAAATGACCACTATCGCAGCCCGGCTGGAGCAGCAATATCCGGACACCAACGCCGGCACCGGAGTACGGCTCGTACCGTTGCACAAATCCGCCATGGATGAAACCGGTCGCAACGTCACATGGCTCATCCTGGGGCTCGCGGGTTTTGTTTTCCTGATTGCCTGCGCCAATCTCGCCAATCTCCAGCTGGCGCGAGGTGCGGCCCGCGCCTGGGAGTTTGCCATTCGTGCCGCGCTTGGTGCCTCGCGGGGCACGCTGCTCGCACAATTCCTTTTCGAGAGTCTGGTGCTCTCACTGGCCGGCGGAGTGCTTGGGGTGATGATTGCCACCTGGGTGAATGACCTGCTGGGCCGGCGATTCGACATCGCCGCCGGCGAGGGTGTTGCCATTGCGTTGGACTGGAAGGTGCTCGGTTTTGCCCTCGCGATTTCGCTTCTCGCCAGCCTGCTCGCCGGATCGCTGCCCGCGTGGCTTTCCTCCCGCGCCGATGTCAACGGTGCCCTCAAACAACAATCCCGTGGCTCCACCGGCGACCGCTCCCGTTATCATTTCCGGCATACTGTCATCGCCATCGAGATTGCCTTCGCCCTCGTGCTGCTCACCGGTGCGACTTTTTTCATCGGCGGACTGCGGCGTTATGCGGCGCGGGATCCCGGCTGGAAACCCGGCGGCGTGATTGTCGGTTCCCTCACACTGCCCGACACGCTTGCGAACGATCGCTATTACGAGGTGTCGACGCGCCGGAATTTCTATGAGCGGGTGCTCCAGCGGGTTTCCACGCTTCCCGGCGTCCAACACGTTTCACTTTCCTCCGCCGTTCCACTGCGCTCCTACAATTCATCCCGCAATCTGGCGATCGAGGGTCGGGCCGATCCCGCACCCGGCCGTGAGCCGCTGGCCGATCACGTGTATGTCACGTCCGACTTCTTTGCGACCCTCGGTTTCCAATTGGTGGAGGGGCATCTCTTTTCTCCGGACGTGCGCGTCGACAGTCCGCGCACGGCGGTAATCAATGAAACGATGGCCCGCCAGTTCTGGCCCAATGAAAGCGCCATCGGCAAACGCATCGGTGATCCCGATCCGAAAAACCGTGAGTGGGTCGAAATCATCGGCGTCGTTCGCGACGTAAGTTTTGTAGCCAACTTCGGCGTTCCGGATACCCGGCTCCAGGTTTATCGTCCGTTGATCCAGGAGCCCTGGGGTTATCTTACACTCTCGGTTCGGGCGGACGCACCCGAAACGCTCGCGGCGCCGCTGCGTCGCGCCATCGCCGAAATCGATGCCGATCTTCCCATCGCCGATCTGCGTACAATCGAACAAGCCATCGGCCAGCAGCAGCATAACTTCCATGTGGCGAATCAGCTCCTCGCAGGATTCGCCGCGCTCGGCCTCGTGCTCGCCGCCATCGGTTTGTATGGCGTGATCGCCAACATGGTGGTGCAGCGCACGGGCGAATTCGGCGTGCGTGTGGCGCTGGGTGCAACCCGGGCGCAAATCCGCTCCCTGGTCCTCGGGCAATGTGTCCGTCTCGCCACCTACGGCACCGTCGCCGGTGTCGCCGGTTCCTTTGCTGTGGAAAAAATCCTTTCGTCAGCGCTGCCCGGGCTTCCCGGTCAGGACTACGGAGCACTGCTGGTTAACATCGTGCTGCTCTTCGCCGTGTCACTGCTCGCCTGCTGGCTCCCGGCCCGCCGGGCCACCAAGGTGGATCCCATCATCGCGCTGCGCGCGGAATAAAACCCTGCACTTTACCTTTTATCCCCTCCATGAACATCGGCCATCGCTCCCTTCACCTTGCCGCAACCATCGCGATCATCGCTTTGGGTTATCTGCCCTCGGCCAACGGTGAACAGGCGTCCGCTCCCGGTGCTTATTTCGGGTTAAATCCGCCCGGGGAGAAACCAGAGCTGTTTGCTCCCGGGATTATCAATATTCCGGGTCGCTCGGTCGGACGAATCGCGTTTTCACCGGACGCAACCGAGTGCGCGTTCACCGTCTTCGAATCGTTTTATAAAAACAACCGGATCATGTTCACCCGCTTCGAAAATGGCGCGTGGACACCTCAGACTGCGTTGCCTGGAATCGACGGGCACGAAATGCTCGAACCGGTTTTCTCCCGGGATAACCGCCGGCTTTATCTCACCGTAAAATCCCCCGGTGAGAGACCCACGACTGACTTCTGGGCAATGTCGCGACTCGCGCAAGGTTGGAGCAAACCGCAGCCCCTGCCTGCGCCGCTCAATTCGGAGCAGCATGAATTCTGTCTCACCGAAACGGTGGATGGCACGATGTATTTCGCCTCCGGTCGCGCCGGCGGACAGGGCGGGCTCGATCTTTACCGGACCGTTTCAAAACCCGGACAACCGCTGCAGGTGGAAAATCTGGGCGCACCTCTGAATTCCGCCGCCGATGATGGCGACCCCGCCGTTTCACCAGATGGGCGCATCTTGGTTTTCTACTCGGGAAAATCCACCCTCTTTATCTGCTTCGACAACGGCAAGGGAGGCTGGACCCGCCCGGTCGACATGGGTGAAGGATTTAATGCACCCAACGCGGTCGAATACGGGGCGACTTTTTCGCAGGACGGACGGGTGCTTTTTTTTGTGCGCTTCGATGGCCAGAAAGGAGAACTGTATTGGGTGTCCGCGGCCTTACTTGAGCGCTTTCGTCATCAGTCCGAGACGGCCAGCGCCCTGCCTGCGCCTCCGCCGCCGCCGGAAAGAAAAGCGATCCAACTCGCGCCTGATATCCTGCAGCGTTACATCGGCACCTATGCTTCGCCGGAACGGCCGGAATTGACGAGCCGCATCACCCTCGAAACCGATCAACTGATGATCCAGGTGGGCGGACAACCGAAAATCCCGTTGTTCGCGGAATCGGAAACCGGCTTTTTCCTGAAGGTGGTCGATGCGCAAATCGAGTTTGTGAAGAACGCCGGAGGCGAAATCACCGATTTGCTGATCCACCAGGGCGTGACGGTCAAACTGCCCCGGACAAAGGAAACCGGCGTCGCCCAACCCAAATCCTGAATTTTATGATCCAGCAATTGCGTTACGCGGTTCGATCCCTTCTCGGTGCTCCGGTTTTTACCACAATCGCCGTGGTCACGCTGGCCCTGGGCATCGGAGTGAATTCCTCGATGTATTCCCTGATGAACAGCCTGATGTTCGCTTCGACGCCGTTTCCCCGGCCGGAGTCCATCGTCAACCTGAATGGTCAAACGCCGGAGGCGGAATTCATGGGCTTCTCCGCTCCGGAAATCGAAGAGATCCGCGCTCATTCCAGCAGCGCATTTATCTCCCTCGCGCAGGAATTGGGCACGCTCGAAACGGTAACCCTGCCCGGCCAGCTGCCCGAAGCGATGACCGGCGCAACCGCTCATCCGGACCTTTTTAAAGTCCTGGAAACTCCGCCTTTGCTCGGCCGGGTTTTCACTCCGGAGGAATGCGTCGCCGGTCGCGACACTGTCGTGCTCATCACGGAAAATCTGTGGCGAAAGCAGTTCGGCGCAAAATCCGACGCGATCGGCCAGACCCTGCGAATTGGTGGACGCATTTTCACCATCATTGGCGTTTTGCCCAAGGCCTATTCGACTCCGCTCGTTTTCGGAGACACCCAATATTTTCGCCCGCTGGTCTACAACCAAGATCAGTTGAATGGCCGCGATGCCCGTTATTTCGCGCTCTTCGGCCGGCTCGCTCCGGGCGCTTCCCTCATGCAGGCATTGACCAGTGTCGCCCCCGTGAGTGAACGCTGGGCGAAGGATTTTCCGCGGCTCTATCAAAATTATCACCTGCGAATGCAAATCTCCGGCCGGATCGGTGACCGGCCGAGCATCACGATCGTTTCCCTGTTGGTGATCCTCGCGCTCGCCATCCTCGGCATCGCCTGCGCCAACCTCGCCAATCTGCAAATGGCGCGGGCGGCCGGACGCATGCGCGATCTGGCCATTCGTTCGGCGTTGGGGGCCAGCCGCTGGGCCTTGATCAAACAGCAGTTGCTCGAATCCCTCGTATTGTCTCTCGCCGGAGGAATTCTCGGACTGCTGCTCGCCGGATGGAGCAACGATCTGGTCGGACGAAATATCCGGCTCAACAGTTCGTCTGCCACCACCCTTGACCTGCCGATCGACGGCCATGTCCTCGCCTTCACCGCGGCGATTTCGATTCTCGCCGGCCTTGGCTTTGGGCTGATTCCCGCGTGGCTCGCGTCGCGCACGGACGTCAATGAAACCCTGAAGCAACAGTCTCGCGGCTCCACCGGCGGCAAACGCCAGGGCTGGATTCGCAACCTGCTCGTCATAGGCCAGGTCGCCCTTTCCCTCGCCCTGCTCTCCGTCGCCGCGATGATGATTCACGGACTCAACCGCACGCTCACCGCCCGGCCCAATTGGGATACCGAGTCGATTCTGACGGCGAATGTGCAAATCGACGAAACCAACTACGACACCACGGAAAAAAAGCGCGCCTTCCACGACGCCCTGGCCGCGCGGCTCGCCGCCATTCCGGGAGTCGAGGCCTCCGCGCTCAGTTCCATGCTGCCCACTGGCGGAGGCAACAACACCTCGACCATTTTCAAGGAAGGCGACGACACCAACAGTCAAAATCTGCCGCAGGGGAACACGTTTGTGGTGACTCCGGGATATTTCAAAACCCTGGGCATCCGGCTGCTCGAAGGAAAAACGTTTCCCGACACGGTTTCCCCAACCTCCGTCGAACAGGTGGTCGTGAATCAATCGTTGGCGCAACACTTCTGGCCCAATCAAAGCGCCGTGGGTCAGCGTCTCGGCGTGAAGAGCTCCGATGGCAAAATCGTCCTGCGTGAAGTCATCGGCGTGGTGGCCGACGCCGACGACGCCATCGCCGTCACTGACTCCGTGACACGCATGCAATTCTACCTCACCCTCACCCACAGTCCGTGGTCGTGGTTCCAGGTCGTCGTTCGCGGACAAAATCCCAAGCACTTCGCCAATGATCTCCGGCGTGCCGTCGCGGACGTATCGCCTGATGTGGCGGCCCGCTTCGTCTGGACGCTGGCGGACATGCGGGAAGAATACCTGCGCAACGTCCATGTGATTGATGGAGTCATGCTCGCGTTTGCGTTGCTGGGACTCGCGCTCGCCAGCGTCGGACTCTATGGCATCGTCGCGAACAACGTCAGCCAGCGCATGGCCGAGTTCGGCATTCGTCTCGCGCTCGGCGCCCGGCAAAACGAACTGCTTCGCCTGGTTCTCTCGCAAAACCTCCGGCTGGCCTTCGTCGGCTTGCTCCTCGGTGCCATCGGTTCGCTGCTGCTCGCCCTCGCCCTGCGCAAGGGCATCGGCCCCATGGTCGCCGAGCACGGAAATTACCTCATCGTGAGCAGCACGAGTCTGGTGATACTGGGCGTCGCTTTCCTCGCCACCTGGTTTCCCGCCCGTCGCGCCACGAAAGCGGATCCGATTGTCGCGCTGCGAGCGGAATGAGAGCTTGGAAAATCCAAAGGCCAATACTCAAAACTCCAAAAACCATACTGCTGATCCGCAACAAACTTGGATTCCCCGATGTTTTTCGATCTCAAATCCGCTTTCCGGCAGCTGGTGAAATCGCCCGGCTTTACGGGTATTGCCATTCTTACCCTCGCTCTCGGCATCGGCATGAACACGGCGATGTTCTCCATGCTGAATGGGTTTCTGCTTCGTCCCCTTTCCTATCCCCAAGTCGGGCGGATTTTCCGGCTCGATCGTTTCACGCCCCAGCGTCCATTCGGCGATCATGCCGTGGCCAATTACACCGATCTGGCTCGGGACAGTTCTGGTTTTGCCGAACTTGCCGCGTTCCGTTATTGGGGCTTCACCTTGACGGAACCCAACCGCCCGGCCGAAATGCCGTTTAGCCTGCGCGTGACCGCCGGTTATTTCGGGGTGCTGGGATTGAAACCTGAATTCGGCCGTGATTTCTCACCTTCCGATGACGTGGTGGGAAAAAACAACGTCATCATCATCAGCCACACTTACTGGCAAAAACGTTTCGGTGGTGCATCTGACACGCTGGGCCGGATTGTGCGCATCGACGGAGTCCCGACCGAAATCATCGGCATCCTGGCGGCAGGCGACGATCTCGATGCTACCCGCACGACGGGAGCAGTTGAAATTTACCGCCCGATGGGTTTCTCGACGGGCGATCTGGCCAATCGCACCGACCAGGCTCTCTCGGTGATCGGACGCTATCGCGACGGTGTCACGCCGGCCCAGGCGTCAGCCCAATTTGCGGCGCTGGCGGGCCGCCTCGCCGCGGATCATCCGGCGGAAAATCCGGCCCTCGATCTGCGCACGCGCTCACTCCAGTCCAGCACCCTTACGGGAACCGGCCGCACGATGACCTTTCTGCTCATCGGGCTTTCCGGTTTCGTTCTGCTCATCGCCTGCGGCAACCTTGCGAATCTCCTGCTCGCCCGTGCCATTGCGCGTGCGCGTGAACTCTCCATTCGCGCCGCCCTCGGTGCCACACGACAACAGCTGATCCAGCCGCTCGCCGCCGAATGTCTTTTGCTCGCTGCCGGCGGGGGCTTCGCGGCCACGCTCGTCTCCGTCTGGACGAGTGCCTGGCTCGCCCAGCGCTTCACCAGTACCGGTGGCAGTCTCGATTTTTCCGCCGATGGCCGCGTGTTGTTTTTCACCATCACTCTTTCGTTGCTCACCGCGTTGTTCTTCGGCGTGGCTCCCGCCTGGTGGGCCGCCCGCGTGGATGTCAACGATTCGCTCAAAAGCGGCACTCGCGGCAACACCGGCAGCCGCTCGCAAAATCGTTACCGCCAGATTCTGCTCGTGGTTCAATTTGCGCTGGCGCTCGTGTTGCTGGCCGGTGCCGGATTTTTCCTCAACGGCATCGCCCGCCTCACCCACGTGGAATCCGGCTGGCGCCCCGACGCCCTGATCACCGGCTCCGTTAATCTTGCGTCCGCCAAATATAACAGTGCCGAACCGATTCTGGCGTTTCACAACGGACTCCGCGACCGCCTGCTCGGACTGCCGGGCGTCGCCAATGTGGCCGTCAGTTTCGAGGAACCGCTCTACGACGCCCCGGCCCAGCGCAATTATCGCGTCGAGGGCCGGGAGCCGCCCAAGCCTGGTCAGGAAGCGGTGGCGTACACGAATGGGGTTTCCGCCAGTTACTTCTATACGGTCGGCACCCGGCTTCTCCGCGGACGGGTCTTCGACGCGACGGATTCCACTACTTCCCGACCGGTGGTGGTGATCAATGAGACGATGGCACGGACGCTATTTCAGGGTGAAGAGGCCATCGGTCATCGCATCGGCGTGATCGACAACAGTTCTTCTGTCATCTGGGCCGAGATTGTCGGCATCGTCGAGGACGTCCACGCGCAAACCGTCCAGCCGTCGTCGATTGTCTTTCAAGTCTACAAACCCTTCCCTCAGGAAGCGTGGCAGTACGTCACGATTTCCGTGCGCGCCTCCGACACCGCCCGTGTGCCTTCGCTGATGGAACCCATCCGGCGCACGATCGCGGCGCTCGATCCCGATCAGCCTGTTACGAACTTGATGCCCTCCACCCTCCGGCTCCAGCGCAATGCCGGCTTCTGGCAGACGATCAACCAGCTGCTGTTTCTGTTCGCCGGCCTCGGCCTGCTGCTCGCGGCCCTGGGGATTTACGGAGTTACCATGCGCCTCGTCGCCCAACGCACCACTGAAATCGGACTGCGCATGGCGCTGGGCGCCCAGGTTCACGATGTGGTGAAACTCGTCCTCGGGGGTGGCCTGCGCGTCGCGTTTGTCGGTGCCGGCGCCGGTTTGTTGGGAGCACTGTTGCTCGCGCATTTTCTCACGCAAAAAATGCCCGCCTTCGGTGGCAACGGCTTCCTGCCGATCGCCACGGCCGCCGGCCTGCTCATCGTCACGACCACCCTCGCCTGTTGGATTCCCGCCCGCCGTGCCGCCAAGGTCGATCCGCTGGTTGCACTACGGACGGAATGAAACCGATTGATTGTTCTGCGATCACCCAACCCGCCACTTCGTTACTCATTCACCCACACATGAAAATTTCCGGACTCCTCCTTGCGCTGTCAGTCGCCAGCACCGCCTTTGCGGCCGACGTCCCGCTCGATCCCGGTCGCTGGCATCTGGAGATGAATGCTCGCACGCACGCGACGATCGAACCGGTCACCGACACCAAGGGTGTCACTCACCCGGCGATTCGCTTCCGGGTGAATTATAAAAAACTCTCCGAAACCAAGGACTATGATCCCGGCTCGGTTTTCGTCACCGACCTGGAATTTCAGAACGGCACCATCGAGGCCGATCTCATCGGACCGATTGAGCCCGATGACCGGACTTTCGTGGGCATCGCGTTCCGGATCGATCCCACGAACACCAAACAGCACGAGCTGATTTATTTTCGCCCGTTCAACTCCGGCACCGAGCGGCATCTTCATACTGTCCAGTATGTCGCCACCAACACCATTTATGACTGGCCGTACTTGCGTGAGCATTTTCCGGGCGTCTACGAAGCCGGTGCCACCATCGCCAACAACGTCTGGTTTCACGTTCGATTGGAAGTCGACGGCACGACCGTCCAGGTGTTCGTCAATACTGACACCAAGCCCGTGCTCGTCGTTAAAGATCTTAAACTCGGCGACCACCGCGGGCGCGTCGGTTTCTGGGGCTATCCCGGTGCCTTCGCCAACTTGAAAGTAACTCCGCGCGCGGCCGGCGCGAAGTAACCGGTCATCGGGTTCAATTACACTGCGTACCCTTCAATTTACCACTCATGCTCTCCGATCTCAAATTCGCCCTTCGCCAGCTCGCCAAATCCCCTGGCTTCGCCTTTGTCGCCGTCGCCACGCTGGCGCTCGGCATCGGGGTTTGCACCGCGATGTTCAGCATTGTCCGGGCCGTGTTGCTGAAACCATTGCCCTTTCACGAACCCGACCGCCTCGTCTGGATCGAAAACACCGGCACCAACGGCTTGTCGGGACGTACTTCCCGCGCTGATACCCTACTTGGCTGGCGCGAGCAGGCGAAGAGTTTTGAATCCCTTGCCGCGTGGTTTGCCTTTTCAGACTACGGGTCGATCAAACTGACCGGGAAAGATCAGCCGGAACGGCTGCGGAATGTGGGAGTTTCCGATAATTTTCTTCCCACGCTCGGGATTCAACCGCTCCACGGACGCAACTTCAATGCCGACGAATGCAAATGGATCAGCCTCGATGGCTCCGGACCGGGAATTGGCGCAGTCATTCTCAGCCACGGATTCTGGCAACGGCGTTTTGCCGGAGATCCCGCCGTGGTGGGCCGTTCGCTCACGCTCAATGGCCAGTCCGTCACCGTCGTCGGCGTGCTGCCTCCGACCTTTGATTTTGCCAGTGTCTTCACGCCGGGAAATCCGGTCGATATCCTGACTCCCTTCCCTCTCGCCCCGGAGACCGCCCGCTGGGGCAATACCGTCTTCGGCATTGGCCGGCTTAAGCCCGGCGTAAGCGTGGACCAGGCCCGCGCCGAGTTGCAGGTGGTCACCGAGCAGGTCCGCAAGTCCCTGCCTTATCCCGAGGGGATCGGCTCCCACCTCGAATCGCTCGACCCGGCGTTGCGCGGAAAGTTTCGCGGGGCGTTTATGGTTCTCGTGGGCGCCGTGGCCTGTGTGCTGGCGATCGCCTGCGTCAATCTTTCCGGCCTGTTGCTGGCGCGACTCAATGTCCGCCGCCAGGAATTTGCCGTGCGCATCGCCCTTGGCGCCAGCCGCCTTCATTTGATTCGTCAGACCTTGTGCGAAAGTCTGCTGCTGGCGTTTCTCGGCTCAGCGGTGGGTGTGCCACTCGCGATGTGGGCGACAGACCTTTTGGCCGGCCTGCAAACTTTCGGCGTGTCGCTGCTGCAGGAGGCCCGGGTCGACCCGATGGCGCTCGCAGTCACGGTGGGCGTGACTGCTTTTTCCGGCGCTGCCTGTGCCCTGCTGCCCGCGTTATACCTGTCCCGAAAGCGGAATACTCAGACGGCGGAAAACGCCACTCATCAGCGCAGTGCCGGACGCTCGACCGGCTTCGCCCGCAGCAGCCTGATCGTCGCCGAAGTGGCCATGGCCTGCATCCTGTTGGTAGCCGCCGGGCTGCTGGTCAGGAGTTTCAACGCCCTGCTCAACGTCAATCTGGGTTTTCAACCGCAGCACGCCGTCGCCTGGCGGATCGATGCCCGGCGGAATTTCAAGAGTTTCGAGGAAGCCTCGCAATACGTCAGCGAACTGAATCGCCGCATCACCGCGCTGCCCGGGGTCGAAGCCGTCGGCCTCACCGATACCCTGCCCCTGAGTCGCAACCGCAGCTGGGGCGCCGGCGCCGTCGGCGTCGACTACAAAAAAGGCGAATACCCGCTGGCCTTTCCCCGCATCGTCGATCCGCACTATTTGCAGGCGATGCAGATTCCCCTGATTGCGGGAAGGAATTTTGAAGAGGGCTTCAACGCACAGGCCGAAAAGGCCGTCATCATCAATCAAGCGCTTGCCCGCCAACTCTGGCCCGATCGGGATCCCCTTGGCCAGAAAATCAATGTCAACGGCGTCTCCACCGTCATCGGGGTCGTCGCGAATGTCCGTCACGGTTCGCTGGAAGATGCGGGCAGCAACGAAATGTATCTCGACTGCCGGCAATGCGGCGACTGGAGCATCCTGGAAATGGTCGTCCGTTCCCCGCGGCCCCCCGAATCGCTCATTCCCGACGTCCGGACGGCACTCGTCGCGTTCGATCCGGGATTGCCGACAGGCGAATACCAGACCCTCGAGCACTTGATCGACAACGCCGTCGGTCCGCGCCGGCTGATCACGCGTTTGCTGGGATTTTTCTCGGGCCTTGCCCTGCTGCTTGCGATGATCGGCCTCTACGGTGTGATGGCGTTTGCGGTGGCGCAACGCCGGCAGGAGATCGGCATTCGCATGGCGGTCGGGGCGCAACGCGGCGATGTGCTGCGGCTTGTTTTGCAAAGCGGACTGAAGCTGGTTGCCCTGGGCCTCGGGCTTGGTCTGGCCGGATCCTTTCTCATTTCCCAGGGCATGCGCGGCCTGCTGTACGGAATCACGGCGCACGATCCCCTGGTATTCGCAGGCAACGCCCTGCTGCTTCTTGTCGTCGCCACCGCGGCGTGCCTTATCCCCGCGATCCGGGCCACAAGGGTCGACCCCGTGGTCGCGTTGCGTGCGGAGTAACCTGTTGATCACCCCAACACTTTTTCCCCTCATGATTGCCAATTTCCGTCACGCCATTCGCGCGTTGCTCAAAACGCCGGGCTTCACGCTCACCGCCCTCGCCACCCTGGCAATCTGCCTTGGGGCCAACCTGACCATCTTCGCCGTCGTCGACGCAGTGCTCATCAAGTCGCTGCCCTATCCGAAGGCGGATGAACTCGTCACCCTCTACTACACGTATCCCCGGCTCGCGAGCGCCAATAATGGCGCGTCGATCACCAACTATTACGAACGCCGGGGACAATTGCCTTCGCTGTCCTCGCTCGCGGGCATCAGTCAGGCCACCTCGGTGGTGGGCGAGCCAGGTTCAACCTCCATTGAAAATTTGGGCCGGGTGACCTCGGAGTTTTTCGACACCCTCGGGGTGAAACCATTCCTGGGGCGGGCATTCACCGACACGGAGATGACCTATCAGACTGATCATGTGGCCATGCTGGGCTATGAGTATTGGCACAGCCACTACAACGCCGATCCCGCGATTCTCGGCAAAAGCATTCGCATGGACGGGTTGAATCGAACGATCGTGGGCGTGCTGCCGCCGGATTTCCGGTTTCTTTCATTTCAGGCGCCCATCTACATGCCACTCTCCTCGGAGGAAGGGGAACGCAACATCGGAGCAAGGCACGCTACCGGAATCACTCTGATCGGGCGTCTCACTCCGCCCGCGACGATTGCCGATGTCCGGGCGCAAGTCGCCGCCAACGACGCGATGCACGCACCCGAATTTCCCGACGCCAAAATCGTCGCGGATGCCGGTTGCTACACGGTGATCGCGCCGCTGCACGCCGATCACGTGGCCGCAGTGAAACCCATGTTGCTTCTCCTGTAGGCCGCGGCGCTTTGTCTTTTCCTGATCGGCGGGGTCAATCTCGCCAATCTTCTGCTCATTCGCGCCAGCGGCCGCGCGCGCGAACTCGCGATCCGTCAGGCGCTCGGGGCCAATCAGGGGCACGTGATCCGCGAGGTGCTGTCTGAAACGATCGTGCTGACGCTCGCGGGCGCGTTGCTCGGTTTGCTGGTTGGCGCCTTTGGCATGGATCTGCTCCGGGTGCTCGGCGCCGATCGACTCCCGCTCGGGGCTGAAATCACTTTCGACTATCGTCTCGCCCTCATCGCAGTGGTCGCGGCGCTGGCTGCCGGGGTATTTTTGGGGTTGCCCATCGTTTGGTTTAATCTTCGCAGCCGCCTCGCCGTGGCGCTCCAGTCCGAGTCGCGCGGCAGCACGGTCTCACGCGCGACGCAACGCCTGCGCCACGGATTTATTGTGGCGCAGATC
Organism: Verrucomicrobiota bacterium; assembly: GCA_048498875.1. Taxonomy (GTDB): domain Bacteria; phylum Verrucomicrobiota; class Verrucomicrobiia; order Opitutales; family Opitutaceae; genus Lacunisphaera. The sequence continues at coordinate 14,181 of JBEHXD010000003.1, read as the reverse complement.
GCCCTCGCGTTCGTGCTGCTCGCGGGCGCGGGCTTGCTCGGACTCAGTTTGAAGCGCGCGATGTCCGTCTCACCGGGGTTTCGCGCCGATCACGTGACCACCGGGCAATTCACCCTGACCTGGAACGGCTATCATACCAATGAATCCTTCGCGGGCTTCTTTGAACGTCTCCATGAAAAGACCGGTTCGATCCCCGGCGTGTCGGCCGTCGGCGTCGTTTCGAAAGCCCCGTTGGTCGGTGGCTCGGGCAACAACGGACCGATGGTCATTCCGGGTCACAAACCAAAACCCGGCGAAGAAGGAGCCCTGCACAACTGGTTCAGCGTGTCCGGCGATTATTTCACCGCCATGGGCATCCCGCTGCATGACGGACGTTACCTCACCCATGACGATTCCCTGCGCAAGGAACTGGTGTGTGTCGTCGATGAAAATTTTGTACACCGTTACTGGCCGGAAGGCGGCGCGATCGGAAAACAGGTTTATCGCGGCACGGAAACAGACACGGACAATCACCCCTTCACCATCGTTGGCGTCGTCGGTGCGGTCAAACAGGGCGGGCTCACCGAGGCCACGCCGCCGGGGGCGGTGTACTTTCCCTACAGCCAGATTTTCACGCGCAACTTTTTTCTGGTGACGCGTACGACGCTGCCGTCCGAGTCGCTGGGTCTTACGCTCCGGAAGATCGTGCGGGAAATCGATCCCGATGTTCCGTTGACGAATCTTCGCAGCATGGAAACGCGAATCGGGGAAAGCCTGGCCCCGCAGCGCGCGCCCGCGTTGATGGCCGGACTTTTTGCGCTCACGGCACTGCTGCTCGCCACCGTGGGGCTTTACGGCGTGATGGCCTACACCGTCAGCCAACGCACGAGTGAGTTTGGCATTCGCATGGCGCTCGGCGCGCAGCGCGGCGATGTGCTGCGGATGGTTTTTGGCCAGGGCGCCCGCCTATCGGCCATCGGGCTGATCCTCGGCATTCTCGGAACGCTCTTTTTTACCGGCGCGTTGTCCGCCTTCCTGTTTGACGTGAAAGCCAACGATCCCCTCGCGCTGGCCGCGGTGGCCCTGTTGCTCGGTGGTGTTGCCGCGCTCGCCTGCTACCTCCCCGCCCGTCGCGCGACCAAAGTGGATCCACTGGTCGCGCTGCGTGCTGAATAATTCCACCGGACGAGCGAGAACCTCACTGCCACCGCACTTTTTCCCGCGAAAATGAAGCGCGCCTTCAAATCCCTGCTGAAATCCCCCGGCTTCACTGGCACTGCGCTCGCGACCCTGGCCCTTTGCCTCGGAGCGAATCTCACCATTTTCGCCCTCGTCGACGCGATCCTCCTTCGCCCTCTGCCGTTCCCCGACGCCAGCCGGCTTGTCACGCTGGTGAACAGTTATCCGAACGCCGGCTATCCCCACGGCGACGCTTCAATTGCGAACTATTTCGACCGGCGTCACTCCCTACCCGCCCTTGCATCGGTCTCGTTTATTTCCCAGGGCGACGCCGTCATCGGCGACGCTGGTTCACCGCGTCGCGTGCCGGTCGCGGAGGTGATGCCCGAGTTTTTCGCCACGCTTGGTGTGTCGCTCGCGCTCGGGCGAAGCTTCAGCGAAAACGAACTGAGCTACGGCACCGACCATGTTGCCGTACTGACTGACGAATTCTGGCATGAGCATTTCGCGGGCGATCCTCACGTGCTCGGCAAAACCTTCCTGAACGACGGCGTTCCGGTGACCGTGATCGGTGTTCTGCCGGCAGGTTTCCATTTTCTCTCCAGTGGCGCGCAATTCTTTCGTCCTCTCAGCTACGAAGCTTATCAACGACAGCCAAACAACCGCCACAATAACGAAGGCGTGATGATTGCGCGACTCGCACCGGATGCGACGCTGGCCGAGGCACAAATTCAGGTGGATGCCTTCAACGTGGCCCAATCGGCCGACGATCCGAAGCGCAGTCTTTTGCCCGGCTGGGGCTACCGCACCCTTGTGCGTTCGCTGCACGACGACCATGTGTCGACGCTCAGGCCGATGCTCTTGCTGCTCCAGGCCGGCGCGCTGCTTCTCCTGCTGATTGGTCTCGTCAATCTCGCGAATCTGTTCCTCATCCGCGCGTGCGGTCGTGCCAGGGAACTCGTGATCAGGAAGGCGCTCGGCGCCGGTACAGGCCACATCATCCGGGAGATCGTGACCGAGACGATGTTGCTCGCGCTCGGAGGAGGAATGCTTGGTTTGCTCCTGGGGGACTTCGGAATCGACCTCGCCCGGCATCTCGGCGCCTCCCAACTCCCACTGGGAGCCGCGATTTCATTGGATGCGGGAATCGCAACCGCAGGATTTCTCACCACGCTCGCAACCGGAATCATTCTCGCCCTGCCCTTGATCTGGTTCAACCTGCACGCGAAACCCAATTCAGGTCTGCAATTCGAGCCCCGGGGTGGCAGCGCCAGTCGTTCCGCAGGACGACTTCGCAACGGTTTTGTTGTCGTGCAGGTCTCCCTTGCATTCGTGCTTTTGTCCGGTGCCTTGCTGCTCGGGCTGAGTCTCGAACGCGTGCTCGCCACCCCGACCGGCTTTCGCACCGAGCGGGTGCTTACGGGGATGATTACACTGCCCTGGAACCGGTATCCCGGGCGCACCGTGCAACGCGCTTTCTCCGATCGTTTGCTGGCCACGATCCGTTCACTTCCGGGGGTGACGCAGGCCGCAATCAACAACAGCATGCCGTTCACCGGCCGTGTGGCCGGGGCTCCGGTTTCAATCGAGGGGCGCCCGGCCGAAGCCGGCGAAACCGTCCGTGCCCAGCATCGTTCCGGTGTGACAGGCGACTATTTTGCCGCGATGGGGATTCCACTGCTCCGCGGCCGTTTTCTTGATGAGGCCGACGATCAAAGTCCCACCACGGTCTGCCTCATCGACCAAACCATGGCCGAGCGCTATTGGCCCGGCGCGGACCCGATTGGCCGGAGGCTCGCGTTCGACGCCACGTTCACGGAAAAGGAAGCCGCCACCGTCGTGGGCGTTGTCGGCAACGTGAAACAAAACGAATTAGGCGAGAATGACGGTTTTGGCATGGCGTATTTTCCGTTCACGAAATTCCAATCAAACTTTTTCTATATTGTTGTTCGCACGAACCTCGCGTCTTCCACGATTGCACCTTCCATCCGGAAAGCGATTCTTCAGCTGGATCCCGGACTGCCAATCGACGATTTGCGTCCGCTGCAGACACGCATCGACGACAGTCTGGCCGCACGCCGCTCTCCCGTGCTTCTCGCCGGCCTTTTCGCTGGAGCGGCGTTGCTGCTGGCGATCATCGGACTCTACGGCACGATGGCCTACGCCGTCGCGCAACGCACGCGTGAGTTCGGCATCCGCCTCGCCCTTGGCGCGCAGCGCGGAGCGGTCCTGCGCATGGTCTTGCGCGAAGGCGTGCGCCTGGCAGCCATCGGACTGGTGGCGGGCGTTGTGACTTCGCTGCTTGCCGGTCGAGTACTGGCATCGCTTCTCTACGGCGTCACCGCCCACGACCCGCTCGCGCTCGCCGCGGTTGCCGCCTTGCTCGCGCTCGTCGCCCTCTTTGCCTGCCTTCTCCCTGCCCGTCGCGCGACGAAGGTCGATCCGATGATTGCCCTGCGATCAGAATAAAATTCCCAAGGCCAACACTCGAAACCCGGACACGTCGCTCCTTTCTGCCTCCCCATGTTCTCCGACCTTGGATACGCCCTCCGCCAGCTGACCAAATCGCCTGGGTTTACCGCGATCGCGGTGCTCATGCTCGCACTCGGTATCGGGGCGAATTCCGCATTCTTCAGCGTCATGGATCAGTTGCTTTACCAGCCGTTGCCGGTGCCGGAACCAGAACGTCTCGCCGTACTCGCAGCCACGAGCCCGGATGGCCGCCAGTTTCTGTCCGACTTCAACTATCCGCTGTTTGGCGACTATCAGCGCGGCAACACCGTGTTTGAAAACCTCAGTGCGACTGCGCCTCTGGCCGTCGGCGTCGGGGCGGATTCGGGAACCGAACGCCGGCAGGCGCTGCTGGTTTCGGGAAATTATTTTTCCATGCTCCACGTCGACGCCGCGCTGGGGCGGACCTTCGACCCGGGGGAGGGCGTCGTCATCGATGATGCGGCCGTGGTGGTGCTGGGCCACGGTTTTTGGGTTTCGCAGTTTGGCGGGAAACCCGACGTCATCGGACAAACCATCAAGCTCAACGCCCATGCCTTCACCGTCATCGGGGTTGCCCCCCGGGAATTCAGCGGCACCACGCGCGGACAACATCCCGATCTTTATGTACCGATCACGATGTATGGTCAGCTGGTCAGCGGGCGCCCGGGTGGCGAACATCCGCTTAAATCCCGCTACTATACCTGGCACAGTATCATCGGGCGATTGAGGCCCGGCGTGACGCATGAGCAGGCACAAAGCGCGATGCAAACGTTGACCTCGCAGAACCGTGCGATCACGCCAGACAACACTCCCGAAAAACTATCCGTGCTCGCGGGCGCCCAGGGCATCGTGGAAGAAGCCGGCAGCGCCCGCCGCCCGCTTCACCTGCTGCTCGCGATCTCCGGATTGGTTTTACTGATCACCTGCGCCAATCTGGCAAATCTCCAGCTCGCGCGCGCGTCCGGGCGCGCGAGGGAATTCGCGGTGCGCATCGCCCTCGGCGCGAATCGTGCCCGTCTGTTGCGGGGGCTTCTCATCGAAAGTGTGTTGCTGTCATTGTGCGGTGGCGCGCTGGGCTTGCTGGTGGCGACCTGGCTGACGTCGCTGCTTCAACAGTTCCAGTTGCCGAGCCAATCCTTTGCCCTCACCGGCGAGATCGATCTCCGCGTCCTGTCGTTCACCGGTGCGGTGTCCCTCCTGACCGGTATCGCGTTCGGCCTTGCACCGGCCTGGCAGGCCAGTCGTACCCAACCGGTCACTGAACTCAAGAATGGCGCAGGCGCCGAGGCGCGGGGCTGGCGGCGGACGGTTCGTGGTTCGCTCGTGGTCATGCAAATTGCCTTGTCGCTCGTTGTGCTCATCAGCGCCGGACTATTCACCCGCACCCTGGCCGGGCTCCAGCGGGTCGACCCGGGTTTCGAACCTTCCCGGGTGGTCATGCTATCGCTCGATTTGGGGTTGAACCATTACGACGGAGTTCAATCGACTTCATTCTACGCCAACCTGCTCGAACGTGTGCGGGGGTTGCCGGGGGTGGAAGCCGCCAGCCTTTCGGCCGCCAGCCCGTTAAGCGGACAGACTCCCGGTGTCGGTTTCCGCCGCGTGGAGGACCTCGAACCGAAAGTGGGCGAACATCCGTGGGCCGATGTGAATTTCGTCTCATCCGATTATTTTCGCACCTTGGGCGTGCGTTTGCTCCAGGGTCGCGATTTCAATGCCGGGGATACTGCCACCAGTCGCAAGGTGGCAATTGTCGACGAGGCTTTCATTCAACGTTATCGCGGCGGAAAAATGTCTGTGGGCTGGCACATTTATTTCGGAGGAAACGATGCCGGACATAACGATGAACCGGTCGAAATCGTCGGGATCGTGAGCTGCGTCCACAGCCGCAGCTTGAACGACGCTCCCTTGCGTATTCTCTTTTTTCCCACCGTCCAAAATCCGCAGCTCGATCTGACGCTCACCGTCCGCACCGGCATCGAGCCGGCTGCCGCCATTGGCACACTCCGGGAACTCGTGAAATCGCTCGACGCCAACGTTCCGGTTTTTCACGTGCGCACCCTGGAACAGCAGCTTTCGGGTTCACTTGCGTTCCAGCGGCTCACGACAACCCTGTTGAACGGGTTCAGTCTTCTTACGCTCCTCCTTGTCGCTCTGGGATTGTACGGTGTGCTCGCTTATTCAGTCAGCAGATGCACACGTGAAATTGGTGTCCGCATGGCGCTTGGGGCGCAAATTGCGGATATTATCCGGCTCGTCCTGCAACAGGGATTTTCACTCGTGGCCTGGGGTGTCGTGCTGGGCCTGGGCGGTGCCGTCGCCACCGCCACCGTTCTCAGGAGCCAACTTTACGGCATCAGCCCGTTTGATCCGGCGGTTTTTGTGGCGGCAGCCCTGCTGTTATCCCTGGTTTCCCTGCTTGCCTGCTATCTTCCCGCGCGTCGCGCGACGAAGGTCGATCCGATGATCGCTTTGCGATCAGAGTAAAATTCCAAAACCGCATCGCGCACTCCTTTGAAAAATTCGTCTTCCGGCTTTGGCCTTTGGCTATTGGCATTTGGATTTTTCACTCCTCCCTCCCGCCATTCACCATTCCCCTATGATCTCTGATGTTAAACTCGCTTTTCGAAAGCTGGCGAAGACGCCGGGATTCACCGCCATTGCCATTCTGATCGTGGCCCTTGGCATTGGTGCCGCGACCGCGATGTTCAGCATTGTGAATACGCTGGTGCTTCGGCCGATCGCGCTGCCTCAAGCGGACCGGCTGGTCGCATTGTACGAAACGAATCTTTCCCGCAACGTGCCGATCTTCAGCGTTTCCATTCCCAATTACATCGACTGGAGCAACCGTGCGAAAAGCTGGGAATCGCTCGCGGCGCTTTCCTGGCGGTCCATGAACCTCACCGGCACGGGCGAACCCCAGCTGGTTCAGGGCAAACAGGTCACCGCCAATTTCCTGCCCACACTCGGAATTCCGGTGATGCTCGGACGGAATTTTATGGCGGAGGAAGACCATCCCGGCGGAGCGAAAGTGGCCATTCTGTCCGAGGCGTTTTGGCGCCGGCAGTTCGGCGGCGCTGCTGACATCGTGGGGCGGACCGTGAATTTCGACGGCGAACCCTACACAGTGGTGGGTGTCACCGCGGCCGGACAACCGTTTCCCGGTGATTTGGAAGTCCTGATTCCCCTGGCGGCCGACGTCGCCAAGGAAAGCCGGACGAATCATGAAATGCAGATCTACGGACGCCTGAAAGCCGGTGTGACGCTCGATGAGGCGGACGCCGAATTGAAAACCCTGGCCGCGCAAATCTGGAACGAACATCCCGAGATGGACCGTGGCTGGAGCACGCGTCTTGTCCCGTTTGCAGAGGAAATCGTGGGCGACGGAATCAAAAAGGCACTCTTTGTCCTGCTCGGATCCGTCGGACTTCTCCTGCTCATTGCGTGCGCCAATCTCTCCAATCTCCTGCTCGTGCGGGCCTCGGCGCGCACGCATGAACTGGCGGTTCGCACCGCACTCGGTGCCAGTCGCGCCCAAATCATCCGCCAGATTGTCGCGGAAAGTCTCACCGTCACCGGCGTGGGAGGAGTATTTGGGATCATGCTGGCGCTTTGGGGCATCGATCTGATGCATTCGCTACCGCTTCCGCGGGCAGGAGAAATTTCCGCGGACTACCGCGTCCTCGGCCTGGCACTGACCGTTACGCTCACGGTCGGAATTTTCGCCGGTCTCGGCCCGGCGTTGCAGCTGTCGCAGACCCGGCCACAGGAGGCACTCAAGGGACGTTCCCCCCGCGCGGGCCACCGTTCGCGGTTGCGCGACGCGATGGTGGTGATGCAGCTGGCGGTCTCGCTGACGCTGCTGGTGGGCGCGGCGCTGCTGGGCCGGAGTTTTGTGCGGCTGCTGCGGGTCAATCCGGGGTTTAATTCCGAAAACGTCCTCACGGTCGCACTGCGTCCGAAAGACAATGACGTGCACTTTTACGAGCAACTCTGCGAACGCGTCGCCGCCCTTCCCGGAGTCGCGCACTGCGGCCTGATCAGCAATCTTCCGCTCATGGAGGGCAACACGAGTCTCAACGTATTTCCCCAGGGAACATCGATTCTTCCGACCGGCGAATCCATCCAATCGAATTGGCGCCTGGTGGACGGCGGCTATTTTTCCGCCATGCAAATCCCCTTGTTGCATGGCCGCACCTTCGCCGGCCTGTCGCCGGACGAGGCGTTGCGATCGGTGGTCATTTCGGCCGGCCTGGCCCGCCAGCTGTGGGGCGACGCAGATCCGGTCGGTCGCCAGATCGACCCGGGTGGCAATCACCGGTTGTTGACCGTGATCGGCGTGGTGGGTGATGTGCGCAGTCAAACCCTCGGCACCGAACCCAAGCCGGCGTTTTACTGGTCGATGTACCGTTTTATTTATGGCCCCATGAATCTGGTCGTGAAGTCGCCGATGGAACCGGGTTCCCTGCTTCCGGCCATCCGGGCGGCGGTTAAAGAAATCGATCCGACCGTGCCCATTTTCCGGGTTCGCACACTCGATCAACTGCGCTCCACCAGCCTGGAGCAGGAACGCCTGGTCCTCAGCTTGCTCGGCGCCTTTACCGCCGTCGCGCTTTTGCTCGCCGCCTTGGGAACCTACGGGGTGGTCGCCTTCACCGCGCAGCAACGTACCCGCGAAATTGGCATCCGCCTCGCGGTCGGCGCCCAGGCGGGCGACATCCTCCACTTGATTGCGAGCCAGGGATTCCGGCTCGCCGGGTTCGGTGCGCTGCTGGGCTTGATTGGCGCCTTTGTGGCCAGCCGCCTGTTATCGGCAATGCTTTATGAGACGGCTCCCGCGGATCCGGTGAGCTATCTGCTGGCCGCGGCCACTCTTATCACCCTGACCGCTGTGGCCGTCTTCCTGCCGGCCCGTCGTGCCACCCGGGTCGATCCCGTGGAGGCCCTGCGATCGGAATAAAATCCCAAAGGCCAATACTCAAAAATCCAAAATCGATGCGCCATCCACGCAGGTGGATTTTGTCTCCTAAATTTGAACTTTGGCCGCTGGTATTTGGCTATTAATTTTCCCATGTTCACCGATCTCAAACTTGCCTTCCGTCAGCTGGCGAAGACTCCCGGCTTCACCACGATCGTCGTTCTCACCCTCGCTCTGGGCATCGGTGCCAGCACCGCGATTTTCAGTTTTTTCAACGGCATTCTCCTTCGCTCGCTGCCCTACGCCGACGCCGGAAATATCGTGCTGGTGAAACGGGGCCCCCGAAACTTCGCGGACATCATGGGTGAAGGCGTCGGTTTGCAAACCGCGGACTATCTCGATCTGCAGGCCGCGGGAATGCGCTCCCTGTCCGGGCTGACCGCCTACAGTTCCGATGTGGCGACCCTGACCGGCCGGGATAATCCCGACCTGATTTACGGTGCCGTGGTATCAGCGAATTTTTTCTCGGTGCTTGAATCGTCCGCCGCCATTGGTCGCACCTTCTCCGCCAGTGACACCACGGAAAAATCCGGGCGCATGGCGGTGCTCAGTCATTCGTTATGGCAGTCCCGCTTTGGTGGCGACCGCGCACTCATTGGCCGGCCGATCACGCTGAACGGAGTGTCGTTCACGGTGGTTGGCGTGACCGCGGCGGATTTCGATTTTCCGCACAATGCCAAATATTGGGTGACACCCGCGGGCATCGCCCCGGAAGGAACGATCGGTCTCAGCAGCATCAATGTGAACGGCCGGGGTGATTTTCTTCGCACGGTCATCGGGCGCCTCGCGCCTGGCGCAACGATGACCGGGGCGGAAAAGGAAATTTCCAGCCATATTCAACGTCTGCCCAATCCCAGCCACACCGATCGATCAATTTATCTGGTAACTTTGCGGGACATGAGCGTGGGCAATATCCGGCAGGCGCTCGGTGTGCTGCTCGCCGGCGTGGTCGCGGTCCTCTTCATCGCCTGCCTCAACATCGGCAACCTCATGCTCTCGCGCGCCACCACCCGGCAGCGCGAGGTCGGCATCCGCCTCGCCCTGGGGGCCGGCCGCTGGCAGATCGCCCGCCAGTTGTTGTGCGAAAGTCTCGTCCTCGCTCTTCTGGGTGGAGCGGCCGGAATTCTGCTCAGCATCTGGGGGGTGGATTTCCTGCTGAGGATTGCGCCTGAGGATATTCCCCGGCTTGCCGCCGTGCACGTCGACACCGGTGTTTTGGGCTTTGCCATCGGCATTTCCGTGCTGACCGGGGTGATGTGCGGTCTCGCTCCCATCATTGGCACGGCGAACACCGGGCTCTCCTCGGCGATGAAAACCGGCGGGGATCGTGGCGGTTCAGCCCATGCGCTGCCGCGGCGGTTGCGGTCCGTTCTTGTCGGCGGCGAAGTGGCGATTTCTCTCGTACTGTTGGTCGCCGCCGGCCTGCTCCTGCGCAGTTTCAAGGAGATGGTGGCTACCTCCTGGGGGTTTGAGCCACGCAAAGTGGTCGTACTTCGCGTCGCTTTCGCCGACATCAAGTGGACCGAGCCCGCCAAAAGCCGCATTTTTTACCGCCGCCTCATGTCCGGCTTGCAGGCGCAACCAGGATTTGAATCTGTCGCAGCGAGCTTCGATAAAATCGGCGAGTCCTGGATCCACAATGCCTTTACGCCGGAAGGACACGCCTTCGCCAAAGCGGAGGACGTGCCGACCGCCAATTATCATTTCGTTTCCCCCGACTATTTCCACACGCTGGGGATTGCCCTGGTCGAGGGCCGCGACTTCAACAGGGATGACTCCGACAATTCCGCTCCGGTTGCGATTATCGATGCCACCACCGCGCGGAATTATTTTCCGGGCGGCCACGCGGTGGGAAAACGCCTGCAAATCGTCGCTGAAGGAACCCGAATGGCTGAAATTATCGGTGTGACCGGCGACGTGAAGTCGGATGGCCCGGAAGCTCCGGCCCAGCCGGCCATTTATCTGCCCTATCTGCAGCTGCCCGCGCCGCAAATCTACGTCTCGGTCCGCACCCCTCTCGACGTCGCGACTGCCGGCCAGATGATTCGTCAGGTCGTCAACACCATTGACGCTGCCTCGCCGACAACCGAGCTCGGTTCGATGGACGAGGCGATTGCCCGTCCCGCGACCAACCGCCGGTTTCCGCTGATTCTCCTCGGCGTATTTTCCTCTCTCGCCTTGTTGCTCGCCGGAATCGGAATTTACGGCGTCACCGCGTATGGTGTCGCCCAGCGCACTCGCGAGCTGGGCATCCGTCTGGCCTTGGGAGCGCAACCCGGTGGGCTCATATCCCTCATCATTGCCCAAGGGTATCGGCCGATCGCCATCGGCGTGCTGGCCGGGATCGCCGGAAGCGTGATCACCGCGTTCGCGATGCGCGGGCTGCTTTATCGCATACACCCCCTCGACGGGGTGACGTTTGCCGTTATTCCCGCCGCATTGGTGGCCATTTCCCTGATCGCCTGCTGGCTCCCCGCGCGTCGCGCCACCAAGGTCGATCCGATGACTGCGCTGCGAGCGGAGTGAAATCCCACGGGCCCATCCTCAAATCCCAAAGGCGATGCACCCTCTTTAATCATGAACACACTTCGATTTGCACTGCGGTCACTGGGCAAATCACCGGCCTACTCGGTGACAACCTTCTGCATCCTCGCGCTCGGGATCGGTGCTTCCACGGCGATTTTTTCGGTGGTGCATGCCCTGTTGCTTTCGCCGTTGCAGTACCAGGCACCTCACGAACTCGTGCAAATCCAGTCCTGGCACAAAAGCCAGGGCGCGAGCGGCCTGGCGCCTGCCACTTTCAGCGATGTGGCGAAAGGGGCCAAATCGTTCAGCCCGGTGGCGGCTCACTATTATTACTATGTCAATCTCACCGGCATCGATACCCCTGTCCTGCTGAACAGCACCGAAACCACCGCGGACTATTTTAAACTCTTCGGTGTGGCGCCGCTCCTCGGCCGCACCTGGAATGCCGATGACCTCAAACCGGGAGCGCCTCCCGTGGTCGTGCTGGGGCATGCGCTGTGGAAGAATCAGTTCGGCGCACGTGAGTCCCTGGTGGGCGAACAGATCCGGCTCGACGACGTGGCCCATACCGTGATCGGGATCATGCCCGCCAGTTTCAAGGATCCTGCCGAGATCGGACAGCTCTGGCGGCCGATGCGGGCGGGTGCGGACAATCCCCTCGAACGCAGCTCACGCTATTGGACGGCGTCTGCCCGATTGGCCCCGGGAATTTCGATTGAAGAGGCCAACCGGGAGCTGGAACTGATCGGTCGACAGCTGGAACTGGCCTATCCAAAAAACTACGGGGATTGGTCGCTGCGGGCCACCAGCCTGCGCCAGCTGATCGTGGGCGATTACCGGCGCGGACTGCTCGTGATTCTCTGTGCAGTCGGATGCGTGATGCTCATTACCTGTGTCAACAGCGCGGGGCTGGCGCTCACGCGGGCGGCCGGGCGTCGTCGGGAACTTGCCGTCCGCACGGCCCTCGGTTCCTCCCGGCGTCAACTCATGGGACTGTTGTTGATCGACAATCTGGTCCTCGCCGCGCTCGGCGGCGCGGCCGGCGTGTTGCTCGCGCGCTGGGGATTGGATGCGCTTATCGCCAGCCTGCCCGCGGGCTGGGTTCCGCGCACCGACGAAATCGGCCTGAACCTTCCCGTGCTCGCGGGCACCCTGTTTCTCACCATTACAACTGGATTTGTAACCGGCATCGTTCCGGGCATCACCGCATCATCCGTCGATGCCAACGATGCGCTGAAGGATTGCAACCGGGGATCGGCCGGTCCTTCCGCCAAACGTCTCCGCTCGCTTCTGGTGGTGGTCGAAATCGCCCTTGCCCTTGTGTTGCTCACGGCCAGCGGACTGCTCTGCCGCAGTTTCATCGGTCTTTTGCAACGGGGTTCGGGACTCACTGCGGAACGAATTCTTTCGCTCACGGTTTCACTTCCGCAAAAGCGCTATCAAAACCCCGCCCAATGCTGGGATTTCTTTTCCCGGGCCCAAACGGAGGTCACCGCACTGGCCGGAATCGAGGCGGCCGGTTTCACCCATACATCACCGTTTCGCTGGGGAATTCCCTTCCGCTTTTCGCCGCTGAACCCGGCCCGGGGCATCATGGCAACCGATCTGCCGTCGGCATTCACCGACTCGGTGAGCGTGGATTTTTTCAAGGCGGCCGGAATTTCGTTGCTGGCCGGCCGGTGGTTCACTCCGGCCGACGACTATCGGACCACCCCGAAAGTCATCATCAGCGAAACCACGGCCCGGCGGTATTTCGGAACGGATAATCCGGTGGGCCGCATGATTGTTCCCGCGGAGGATGTCTCGTCTCCTTTGGAGGTGGTGGGGGTCGTCGGTGATGTACGCCGGGCCGGCTTGACGGCGGAAATTCCGCTCCAGGTTTATCGTCCGCTGGCCCAGCGCACGCCGCCGTTTGCGACGTTGATGGTCCGCACGTCCCTGCCGCCCGGAACGCTCGCCAAATCCGTGCAGGCCGCCTTGTGGCGGATCGATCCCGACATTCCGATCTCGGACGTCGCGACGATGGACACTTATGTCAATCGGAGCATCACCCAACCCCGGCTTTACCTGCTGCTGTTCGGACTTTTTGCTGGTCTAGCGGTTTCACTCGCCGTGATCGGCATCGTAGGCCTGATCGCCCATGGAGTGGATCAACGCACGCGGGAGTTCGGCATCCGGGCGGCCATCGGGGCGAGCCCGCGGGAATTGCTGATGCTTGCCTTGAGTGAGGGCACGGTACTGGTGGCCCTTGGCGTGGCTCTGGGATTGGGCGGCGCGTTCCTTTTCACCCGCATGCTCGCCCCTTTGTTATATGGAATTCCCGTGCATGATCCGGTTGTTTTCGTGATCACGCCGCTCGCACTGATCGTGGCCGGAACGATCGCCTGCCTTCTTCCCGCCCGCCGGGCGGCGAAGGTCGATCCGATGGAGGCGTTGAGAGCCGAATGAATTTCACGGACTGACAGTCAAAACTCCAGGAGCTCCCCTCCCCAATCTCGCTGCTTGTACCAAAGCCATAAAAACACGATGGTTCCCCCGCTTCTTCCAACCCCCTATGAAAAGACGCACCTTTATCTCCTCCATGGCTGTTGCCGGGGCCGTTCTGGCCACCCGTTCCAAAATTCTTGGCGCTGAAACCAAAGACCGCCCGAAGGTGGGACTGGTCGGGTGTGGCTGGTATGGAGGCGTCGTGCTCGAAAGCATGGCGGAACACGCCGGGGTGGATTTCGTTTCGCTGTGCGACGTCAACGCGAACAATCTCAAAACCATGCTGAAGACGGTGGCGAAATACCAGCAGTCCGTTCCGGCCACCTTTTCCGATTTCCGCCAGATGCTCGCGGCCACGCATCACGACATCGTCATCGTCTCCACCCCCGATCACTGGCATGCCCTGCCGGCCATCGCGGCGATGAAGGCCGGGGCCGACGTCTTTCTGGAAAAGCCCATCAGCCTCGATGTGATCGAGGGCGAGGCGCTGGTTGCCGCCGCGCGCAAATACGACCGCGTGGTCCAGATCAACACCCAGC
>JBEHXD010000002.1:0-42166 GCA_048498875.1 Verrucomicrobiota bacterium | reverse complement strand
GCAACAACAAGGGCCGTTCACGATGGAAATGATCCGGCAGATGATCGCACAGGGAAAATGTTCGCGCGACACACTCGTTTGGAAAGAAGAGGTTGAAGCAGGGAGTGCTGACGCGTGCCGACCTGGCGTTTTCCCGCGACCAGATTCTCAAGGTCTACGTGCAGGATCGCATGCGCGAAAATGCAGTCGAATTGTGGAACTGGATCAAGGGCGGCGCGCACTTCTACGTGTGCGGCGACGCCAAGCGCATGGCCAAGGACGTCGACGTCGCGCTGCACCAGGTCATCGCGGAGCAGGGTGGCCTCGACGCCACGCAGGCCGCGGACTACGTGAAGCAGATGAAGAAGGACAAGCGCTATCAGCGCGACGTATATTGATGGGGAGTTGTTGTCTCGCGAAGGAGACGAAGGGAGCGAAGGAACAGAAGAAGCTGAGCCCTTTGCATCCTTCCCATCCTTTGCGAGACATCTTCTTCGCTCTGAAGCGAAGTTTTCACGCTTGCGGGTCCGGCTGGTTTTCATCCCATAGCAGTTTCCCCATATGAACCTGACATTTAATAATCGTACTGCGTTGGTCACGGGTGCCGGTCGCGGCATCGGAAAATCGATCGCCGAATTGCTCGCCAGGCAGGGCGTGAATGTCATTTGCGTCAGCAAATCCGCCGATAGTTGTGGTGCGACGGCCGCGGGGATCGTGGCCGCGGGTGGCAAAGCCAAGGCCTTGGCGGTGGACGTGGCGGATGGCGCCGCCATCGCCAAAGCCAGTGCCGACCTGCTCGCCGAATTCGGGGTAATCGATATTCTCGTCAACAATGCCGGCATCACCAAGGACGGTCTCCTGTTTCGCATGTCGGAGGCAGACTGGAATTCCGTGCTCACGACCAACCTCACCAGCTGCTATCATTGGACTAAACTCATCGGCCGGGCCATGACCCAGAAACGCTGGGGACGCATCGTTAACATCAGCTCGGTGGTCGGCTTGATGGGCAATGCCGGCCAGGCCAATTATTGTGCGGCCAAGGCGGGTTTGATTGGTTTTACGAAGGCGATCGCGAAGGAATTTGCGGGACGCAATGTCACTTCCAATGCGGTGGCCCCCGGGTTCATCAAAACTGACATGACCTCCGTTCTCCCACCCGAAGCGGCCGAGAAGATTACGTCGGTTATTCCGCTTAAACGACTGGGCGAGGCGTCGGATATCGCGCACATGACCGCCTTTCTTTGCGCCGAGGAAGCGGGATACATTACCGGACAAGTTTTTACCGTTGACGGCGGCATGGTGATGTGACCTTTTTCCAAAAACATTTAGCTCCACTTTTCCAAACTCATGGCTGACCAGAAAACCATCGACCAGCGCGTTAAAGAAATCATCGTTAACCAGCTTAATGTTAACGAAGAGCAGATCACCCCACAGGCGTCGTTTCTCGACGACTTGGGTGCTGACTCGCTCGACACTGTTGAGCTGATCATGGCTTTTGAGGAAGAATTCAAGGACGAGATCAAGGGCGAGATTCCCGAGACCGATGCCGAGAAATTGCAGACGGTGGGTGACGTCATCGCCTATATCGAGCAGAAGGCCGGCAAGAAATAAATTTTGGCTTTTGTTGAAAGCGTTCTACCGTCTGGCTCCAGAGCTGGCAGGTAGGACGCTTTTTCTTTTCCAGCCCTGAATTAACGATGGAATCCGCTTCTACAAAAAAACGAGTCGTAGTCACCGGCATGGGCGTCATCGCCTCGCTCGGCCACAACGTGAATGATTTCTGGGCCAACATCCTGGCCGGAAAATGCGGGGTGGATTTCGTCACTCTGTTCGATACGAAGGACTACAGCTGCAAGATCGGCGCGGAAGTCCGTGGTTGGGACGCCACCCAGCACATGGATCCGAAGGAAGTCCGCCGGAATGACCGCTACACGCATTTCGGTTTTTGCGCGGCCAAACAGGCCGTGGCGGACTCCAAACTCGACATGACCAAGGAGGATCTGGATCGCGTCGGCGTGATCATCGGGTCCGGCATCGGCGGGATGCTCACGATTGAGAACCAGCACAAGGTTTTGATGGAGCGAGGACCACGCAAGGTATCCCCTTTCATGATTCCGGCGCTGATCAGCAACATGTGCACGGGATTGGTCGCGATCGAATATGGTGCGCGTGGACCGAATTTTGGCGTGGTGAGCGCGTGTGCGACGGCGACCCACGCCATTGGCGAATCGCTGCGCATGATTCGCGGTGGCGAGGCGGACGTTATGATTTGCGGTGGCTCGGAAGCCGCCATCACGCCGTTGTCCTACGCGGGATTCTGCTCGATGAAGGCGATGAGCACCAACAATGAGAATCCCCAGAAATCGAGCCGCCCCTACGATTTGAACCGCGATGGCTTCATCATGGGTGAAGGCGCGGGAATCCTGGTGATCGAGAGTCTCGACCATGCGCAGGCCCGTGGCGCGCACATTTATTGCGAACTTTCCGGCTATGCGGCGTCCTGCGATGCCTATCATATCACGTCGCCCGATCCCGAAGGGAAGGGGCTGTCGCTGGCGATGCGCGGCGCAGTGGCCGATGCGGGGCTGAAACCCGAGGATATCGACTACATCAACGCCCACGGGACTTCGACGCCGTACAACGACAAATTCGAAACCCTCGCGATCAAGAAGGTGTTTGGCGACCATGCCCGTAAGGTGCTCATCAGTTCGACCAAATCGATGACCGGGCATTTGCTTGGCGCGGCGGGTGGCATCGAGGCGATTATCAGCGTCAAGACGATCGAGAGTGGGGAAGTGCCGCCGACGATCAATTACGAGACTCCCGATCCGGAGTGCGACCTGGACTATACGCCCAACGTGAAGCGCAAGGCCGACATCAAGGCGGTATTGAGCGATAACCTGGGTTTTGGCGGACAGAATGCCGCCTTGGTTTTCAAGAAGGTATAACGCCCCGGCGCCGCGCCTTTCCGGCCGATGATCGTTGCCGTCGTTCTTGTGCTCGCCACGTTGCTGGCCCGGGCGCTGGGACTGCTGGGCATCGCCTATTTCGAAGGCTGGCCCGCGGCGGTAAGAGTAGGACTGGCGGTCATGTTGCTCTTCGCGAGTTCGGCACACTTCAACCGCATGCAGGCTGATTTGGTGCGAATGGTTCCTGCCTGGATGCCGCGACCGCGGGCCGCGGTGATCGTCACCGGGATTCTTGAGTGGCTTGGCGCTGCGGGGCTGCTCATTCCGATGACGCAGCGATGGGCAGGTTGGGCGCTGATCGCGCTGTTTATCGCCTTGTTGCCAGCCAATCTTCAGGCCGCGCGAGCGGGAGTAACCCTTCGGGGCAAGCCGGCAACCGCGTTGAAATGGCGTGTACCCTTGCAATTGCTCTTCATCGGGCTGACTTGGTGGTCGGCGTGCGCACCTTAGGGAAAATCACGGTAAGTTGCTTCATGCTGTTGGCCGCCGTCTCGATTGACTTTGGCTGCCGCCGAGAAGCGGCGCGGACGGAAGAGAGGCCTTCTCGGGCTGACGTGTGGCGGGAAATCCAGCCTCTGGCCGATCGTTATCGAATGGATGCAGCGTTTATTTTTGCGATCGTCGCGGCCGAATCGAATTTCGATCCCCGCGCGAAAAACGGCGAAGCGTGCGGCTTGATGCAGCTCAAGCCGGTTGCCTGGAAGACCGTGCGCAAGGAGCCATACGAACCCGGAGTGTGGGAGTGGAAACAAAACCTGGCTGCCGGGGTGGAATTCCTTGCGTGGTGCCGCAGCTACCTTCACCAGCGAAACAAATTCTCCTATCCACTGCTGCTGGCGTCGTTTCATTACGGCGTCGATTACGTCCAGGATCGGGATTTCAACCTAGCCCGCCTTGATCCGCCGGAGAACGCAATTTATCGCGAATTATGGGGCGGAAATCTTTCTCCCGTTTCGCCGCCAAAAACGTAAATTCCCCGTTGACGCGTACTCCGGGCGCCCTTTTAACTCGGCCCCTTTCCCATTGGCAAGTTAGCTCAGTTGGTAGAGCAGAGGACTGAAAATCCTTGTGTCCTCGGTTCGATTCCGAGACTTGCCACCATTTTAAGCCGCTCACTCAGAAATGATTGAGCGGCTTTTTTGCGGGCAAATGTTTGGATGCGTTTGTTTGCGTGGAATGCAGCGACACGTCGCCGCTTGAAAAGCGGTCTCATGAAACTGCACTCCACAAATCGCTCGGGGCACATTTGCACCGCGAAGGCCGATTTTTCGGCAAAAAAGAGCCCGCCGTGTACCCCTACACGGCGGGCATTGCTTTCTTAGTTACCCCAAATTCCCCCGCTAAGCAGGGGAGATGGTGAGACTATCGGCATTGAATGCTGATTTCTCAAATTAAATCGTGGTGGCCGTTCGACCCAGTAGCGGCGGACGTGGATTCCATTAGAGCAGGGGTGTCGGGCGATTGTGAGCCTGCTAATCAATAGGTTGTGAAATCAGAACGGTTGGGCTCATTACCGACCTCAGCAATGGGGGCTATTTGCGAGCGAAGCTTTTGACCAAATAGCTGCAAAAAATGGTTCGTCGAGGCCCGCCTGAGATCCAAAAACCTCCGTTTAACTCTGATAGATGGGAAAGCTCAGACTGAAACTGCGACAGTCCTCGATCCCTTCTTTGTGACTGCATCACGTGGCGGACACGATTGTCCGTCGAACCAGGTTCCTTCCACGAAAGTGGTGGTCGGAATTTCCGGCACGCCAAATTTATTGTGCTGGAGCTGGCCCGCGAGAATTTCCACCGCGGTGCCCCCGACGGTCGCATGGTTTTGGCGCACCCCGGCAGTGACGCCGTCGGTCTTTTCCAGAAATACATCCACGAAGGCGAGATCGCGGGGAACTCGCACACCCATTTTGGCGAGCAGCGGTAGCACAAAGGAGCCTTTGCTGATCAGGACCTCGGGCTTGTACTTTTCGTACCATTTCGAAAACGACGGAAGGTCGGCCACGACCGGTGCATTGTTTTCGTTCAACCAGCGCTCGACGGGAAGTGCCTCGGGGAAAATGTGGGCGGCGACGCGATCTCGTGCGGGCAGGTGTTGCTGTTCGCAGAGAAAACCGGCGGTCCAGAGGTGATCGACCGCATGGTCCCAGCCACGATGCATGACAAACCCGATGCGTTTGTAGCCGTAAGTGATGACCTTTTGCATCGCCAGGCGCACAATGTCGCACTGGTTGTTCGTGACGTTGTGCAGCACGGGTTGGTGGGGAAAATAATCGATCTTCACCGCACTGAAACTCGGCCAGTCGAACTGCAGCGCGTCACCCATTTCGCGTCCATGGGATGCGATGATCAGGCCATTGATGCCGCGCGAATAGAGCACCCGGCTCAACCGGCCTTGTGTCAGCCCGGGCTCCCGCATCCAGAAGTGTTCGAGTTTGTAACCGAGCTTGTTGGCCATCGCGTCGGCTCCGGCGTGAAATTCCGCGTGGCCGGTGGCATTTTTCCAACCCCAGCACGTGTTCCAGTTTGTCACGTACGCGAGCGTCGGCGTATTGCGCCGGTTCATGATTTTGCCGCGGTAGGAAACGAGGGCGCGGAGCAGGGGATCGGGCCGGTAACCCAGGGCGTTTGCAATCGCGTGGATACGATTGCGGGTGGTCTCGGGCAAACGCGGGTGGTTGCGCAGGGCGAGGGAAACGGTCGTGACGTGGACTTCCGCTTTGGCGGCAATGTCCGCAAGGGTGACGCGGCGTTCGTTCATTGGGGTGGGCGATAGTCCGCACGCTTCGGGAAGGACTTCAAGTCTATAGTTAGCACTCTCCCTCCCTTGAGGAGTAAGCGCAGAATCCGCGACGCTTGATGATCCAGCCGTTTTCACCCCCCGGCTGTTTTTCCGATTCAGATGAAACCATCGCGTTCCCATTTTCCGCACATCAACACCATTGCCTTCGAAGGCACGGGTTCAAAAAACGCCCTCGCGTTCCGGCACTACAATCCGGACGAGATCGTCGATGGAAAACCGCTGAGCGCCCATCTGCGTTTCTCCATCGCGTACTGGCATGCGTTTCGCGGAGTGGGGGCGGATCCCTTCGGTCCGGGCACGATCCAACGCCCCTGGGAAAAAGGAAAGGATGCTGTGTCCGTGGCCAGGGTGCGCATGGACGCCGCTTTCGAATTCTTCCAGAAAATCCGCGCGCCGTTCTGGTGTTTTCATGATCGCGACATCGCCCCGGAGGGGAAGACACTGGCGGAGTCCCATCGCAATCTCGACAAGATCGTCGCCCACGCTAAAGAGCTCCAGAAAGCGACCGGAGTGAAATTGCTCTGGGGCACGGCCAATCTTTTCTCGAACCCCCGCTACATGTGCGGTGGCGCCACGAATCCCGATGCGCATGTCTTTGCCTACGCTGCCGCGCAGGTGAAGAAAGCCATGGATGTCACCAAGCTCCTTGGCGGCGAAAACTACGTCTTCTGGGGTGGTCGCGAAGGCTACGAAACGCTGTTAAATACGAATCTGAAGCGCGAGCAGGAGCACCTCGCCACCTTCCTGCACATGGCGGTGGATTACGCCAAAACCATCGATTTCAAGGGGCAGTTTCTCATTGAGCCGAAGCCGAAGGAGCCGACCAAGCATCAGTACGATTTCGATGTCGCGTCGGGCATCGCATTTCTTCGCACGCACGGTCTGGAAAAATATTTCAAGTTCAACATCGAGACCAACCACGCCACGCTGGCGGGGCATACCTTCCAGCATGAAATTGAGGTCGCCGCATCGCAGCGCATGCTGGGTTCCATCGATGCGAATGCAGGCGACATGCTGCTCGGCTGGGACACCGACCAGTTCAATACCGACGTCAAGGAGCTCACGCTCGCGATGGTTTCGATTTTGAAGGCGGGCGGCCTCGGCTCCGGTGGATTTAATTTCGATGCCAAGCTGCGCCGGCCTTCCATCGATCCCGAGGATTTGTTTCATGCCCATATCGGCGGCATGGATGCGTATGCACTCGCCTTCAAGATCGCGCGCCGGATTCTCGCCGAGGGCAGGTTTGAGCAGTTCGTCACGGATCGCTATGCGAGCTTCGATACCAGTTACGGGCGCGACATTGAGCACCGCAAACTGGGCTTCCGCGAATTGAGCAATCTGGTGCTCTCCAAGTTGGGTGAGCCGAAGCCGCGCTCCGGACGGCAGGAGTATCTGGAAAATCTGTTGAATACTTACCTGCATGGGTGAACATCGCCCGGATCGACCCATGGTCACCGAGAGCTATCACACCCAGCATTCGCCATTCGGGGCGTTTGCCAGTTTCACCGTCGGGCTGGTCGATGCCCCCGGCGGATTTGGCCAGGGGTTGCGCGGGCCCGCCAAACAAAATGTTTATGTCGGATATCGCCACGCGGGCGAAGCCAACTGGCGGCTCCTGCCGTTTTTTGCGGCGTCCACGTCGATGGAGTTTGCGTTCACGGGCGAGGCCAATGCCCCGACCGAGCGGCGTAACATCACCACGCTGCGGCCGGCCGATTATGAACGAACCCTGCAGCTGGCGAGCGACACGTGGCGCGCGGACAACGCCCGTTTTGGTTTTTCGCTGCTGTCGCCCTTCGGAAAAGTGCCCGATCCGGGCAAGCTCGCAAAAGCGGCCGCGCGCTTTCATCTGGCGCCGCACATTCCCGGTTGGATTGAATACGATAATCGCGAGGGCGCGGCACCGGTGGAATTGATTTTTGGTCTGGGCGATCCGGTCGACCTCCAGCGCCCGTTGATTGATCGTGATCCCAAGCTGCTCGGTTTCGCCAATGGGCGCAAATTCGGCTACGCCACGCCCGCGGCGCGCGGAGTGTCCCTGCGGCAGGGGTTCAATGTGCTCGATCCCAAATTCCACGATGTCCGCGGACTGATGGTGATCGGCGGGGAAAGCGGGATTGTGTTCACGATTCCGGCCGGACAACGGAAACGATTCCCGCTCTCGCTCGGATTTTTTCACGCGGGAATTGCGACGACCGGTTTGGAGGCGGAGTTTGCCTACACGCGGGTGTTTCGCGATCTTGAGGACGTGTTGCTCCACGGCTTGGCGCACCATGCCCGCTATGCGCGGCTCGCGGCGGACCGGGATCGCGAATTGGGAAAGAGCCCGCTGGATGCGGATCAGAAATTCCTCATCGCCCAGGCCGTGCACAGTTACCTCGGGAGTTCGCAGCTGCTGTGGCGGGACGGCAAACCGCTGTGGGTGGTTAACGAAGGCGAATACCGGATGATCAATACCTTCGATCTCACGGTGGACCATTTGTTCTTCGAGCTCATCTGGCACCCTTGGGCGGTGCGGAACGTGCTCGACCTGTTTGTGTCGCGCTACAGCTATGAAGACCAACTGGGTCTGTCGTTCACCCACGACATGGGCGTGAACAATTATTTCACGCCGAAGGGGCGCTCGAGTTACGAGTGCGACGACCTGCATGGCTGTTTCAGCCACATGACGATGGAGCAGTTGCTCAATTGGGTGCTGTGCGCGACGACCTACGCGGAATACACGGGCGATTACAGGTGGCTCGGTTCGCGCAAGAAAACGTTGCTCGCCTGTGCGGAAAGCATGCTTCGCCGGGACGATCCCCAAAAGGAAAAACGGGACGGTATCCTCAAACACGATTCATCGCGTTGTGGCGAAGGTTCGGAAATCACCACCTACGACAGCCTCGACGTCAGCTTGGGCCAGGCTCGCAACAACCTGTATCTTGCGGTGAAGACGCTCGGAGCCTGGATCCTGCTGGAGCGGGCGTTTGCGCGCCTGGGTTTGAAAAAATCGCGCAGCGAAGCCCAGGCGGCGACCGATTTGCTGGCGCGAACCCTCGCCACGCGGTTCGAAGCCGACACAGGTTTTTTCCCGGCGGTTTTCGAGCAGGAAAACCGGTCGCGCATTCTGCCGGCCGTAGAGGGATTTGTTTATCCGCTTTTCCTGGGTTACCAGGATGCCGTTGATGCGAACGGACGCTTTGCCGTGGTGCTGGGCCAATTACGCCGGCACATCGGGAACGCGTTGCAGCCGGGCGTGTGCCTCGATGCCGTTTCGGGCGGCTGGAAAATGAGCAGCACGAGCACCAACACGTGGTTCAGCAAGATCGCGCTCACCCAGCATGTGGTCCGACGGCTTTTTCCGGAAGCGCTGACTCCGGCGGCGCGCGCGGGCGATCGCGTGCATGCCCAGTGGCAGCGCACCCCCGGCTGTGGTGTCGATGCGATGTGCGACCAGATTCGCAGCGATTCCGGCATCACTTGTGGCAGCCGGTATTATCCCCGCGGCGTGACCGCGTGGCTCTGGCTGCTCGAGTAGCCCGGCTAATTTTTTTACCCCAACCCCGAAATGAGCGCTCCCTCCCAGAAATTATCCTTTGTCGAAAAAGCCGGCTACAGCGCAGGCGACGCCGCGGCGAACTTCGTGTTCATGTCGATGGTGCTGTTCCAAGGCGCCTTCTACGCCAACGACTATGGTCTGTCCGCCAGCGCCGCGGCGGCGATGTTGCTTTGGCCGCGCTTGTGGGACGCGGCGTTCGATCCGCTCATGGGCGTGCTGGCCGACCGCACCAATACGCGGTGGGGTAAGTTCCGTCCCTGGGTGCTTTGGACCTCCCTGCCATGGGCGATCGTGATGGTGCTGGCCTACACCACGCCCGACAAGAGCTGGGGCTGGGGAGCGGGCATGATGGTCGCGTATGCCGGTATCACCAACACCCTGCTGATGACGCTCTACTCGATGAACAACATGCCGTACTCTGCCCTCGGCGGTGTCATGACGAGCGACTTGGACGAGCGGGCGAAGCTAAATTCCTTCCGCTTCGTCTCGGTTAACATCGCGCAGTTCATCGTCGGCGGTCTCACGCTTCCGCTCGTGACCAAATTCGCCGAAGGTTCCAACCGTCAGCATGGCTGGCAGGTGGTCATGACCATTTGGGCAATCGTGTGCTTTGTCTTGTTCCTCGTCACTTTCTTCACAACCAAGGAACGCCTTAAACCCGTTTCCGAGATGAGCGCGTCTCCCAAGCAGGACTTTACCGACCTGCTCAAGAATAGCCCGTGGTACGCTCTTATCGCCTATACGCTCTTCCATTTTGGTCTGTTGGTTTACCGCGGCAACGCCCACTACAACTATTATCATCACTATGCCGATCCGGCCGCGATGTTCGATTTCGTCGAGAAGCTCGGGCTAACCACGCCTGAAATGGCCAAGGGCGCCGGGTTTCTGGACTGGGTAAATTATATCGTGCACGGCACACGTCAGACTGCCGCTAATTCCAATGTGGCGGATGTCTTCAATAGCATCGTCAACATGGTTGGCACCGGCACGACGATCATCTTCATCATGCTGTCGGCCGGTTTCTCCAAAAAATTCGGCAAGAAGAATGTGGCCCTCGTCTGCTTCTCGCTGGCGGCACTGAATGCCTTTGCGATGTATCTGATCCCGCCCACGGCGGCCTGGGCCATGGCGCTCCAGGCGGTCACCGGTTCCATCGTCTACGCGCCCACCTGCGCCATTATGTGGGCGATGTATGCCGACGTTGCTGACTATTCCGAGTGGCAAACGGGTCGTCGTTTTACCGGCATGGTTTTTGCGACGATCGGGTTTGCGCTCAAGTCGGGTCTCGCTCTTGGCGGCGCAGCGTTCATGTGGATCATGGTCTGGCTTTGGGACTATGACACCAAGCTTCAGGACGCCGCTTCGGCGATCGCGGGTTATCGTGCTTCGAGCAGCATTATCGTCGGATTGTTCTTCGTTGGCTGTGTAATCTCGATTGCCTTCTGCAAGCTTACCAAAGGTCTTACCCTGCGCATGGCAGACGAGCTTGCCGAGCGCCGTCGCAAGGCGGCAACGGCGTAAGGTGACGAGAAGACGTCCCTCGTGACCGGACGGACTACCGGGCGTGAAGATCAACTTTTGACTGTAAGCGTGACACTTTGAAAAAAGTGGAAGAGTTTCCACGCCGTATCGTTCTCTTCGCGCCATGAAAAACCGATTCCCCCTATTCTGCGGATTCTTGTTTCTATTCGGCAGTTGCCTCTTGCGGGCCGAGGACGGCTACCGGCTGTGGTTGAGGTATGATCATATCGATGACGAGGCGAAGCGCGCCGCGGATGTCGCGGCGCTGGAGCAGATCATTTTCGCCACGCCCGACGGCAGGGAGTCGCCGACGCTGACGGCGGCGCGGGAGGAATTGAACGTGGGCATCAGTGGATTGCTGGGCGTGAAGCCAACGATTGAAATTGTCGCGGCGCCACCGATCACGGCCGTCGGCGACGAAGGCTATTCGCTGCAAACCGGCCTGCGCGATGGCCGGCACACCATGGTGATTTCCGCGCAACGCGACATCGGCGTACTCTACGGCGCCTTCGCCCTGTTGCGGCTGATTCAAACCGGTGAGCCCATGGAAAAAATTGCGCTTACCAGCGTGCCGAAAGTGCGACGCCGGATGCTGGACCACTGGGACAATCTCAACGGTTTCGTGGAACGCGGCTATGCCGGGTCGTCCTTGTGGAAATGGTTTTATCTGCCGGAATATCGCGACCCGCGTTATCGCGATTACGCCCGGACCTGTGCTTCCGTGGGAATCAACGGTACGGTGCTGACCAACGTGAATGCCAACGCCCTCGTGCTCACGCCCGCCTACCTGACCAAGGTGGCGGCGCTGGCGGAGGAACTTCGTCCGTATGGAATCCGCGTTTATCTGACCGCGCGTTTCAGCGCGCCCATTGAAATTGGCGGGTTGAAAACGGCGGATCCGCTCGATCCGGCGGTGTCGGCCTGGTGGCGGAAGAAAGTGGACGAGATCTATTCTTACATTCCGGATTTCGGTGGTTTCCTGGTGAAGGCGAATTCCGAGGGGCAGCCCGGTCCGCAGGAATATAAGCGCACCCATGCCGATGCGGCCAACATGATGGCGGATGCGCTGGAGCCGCATGGGGGAATTCTGATCTGGCGGGCCTTTGTCTACGCGGCGGAGAACAAGGAGGATCGCGTCATGCAGGCCTATTCGGAATTCATGCCGCTCGACGGCCAGTTTCGCGACAATGTCGTGCTGCAGATCAAGAATGGCCCGCTCGATTTCATGCCGCGCGAACCCTTTCATCCGCTGTTCGGCGGTCTGAAGCACACGTCAATGGCGCTGGAGCTGCAAATCACGCAGGAATACCTTGGCGGTTCCGTGCAACTCGCGTACCTCGCCCCGCTGTTCAAGGAAACGCTGAACGCGGAAACGTTTTCGCACGGCGCGGGTTCGACGGTGGCACGGGTCATCGATGGCAGTCTCAATCAGCGGGAGTTGTCGGTCATCGCCGGCGTGGCGAACACCGGCAATGATCGTAACTGGACCGGACATCCCCTGGCGCAGTCGAACTGGTACGCGTTTGGCCGGCTGGCGTGGGACACGTCGCTCAGTTCGGAGGCGATCGCCCGCGAGTGGACGCGAATGACCTTTGGTCGCGAACCGACCCTGGAAGACACAATTACGAAAATGCTCCTCGGGTCGCGCGAGACGGTGGTGAATTACTCAATGCCGCTCGGTCTCCATCACATCATGGCGGAGGGACATCACTATGGTCCCGGACCGTGGGTGGTGCATCCGGACCGGGCGGACTGGTCTTCGACCTACTATCACCAGGCCGACGAACAAGGGCTGGGCGCCAATCGCGGATTGTCGGGTTCGAAAGCAGTGGAGACGTACGCGCCGGAGCTCGCGACACTGTGGGGTGACCCGGACAGTTGTCCGGAAAAATTCCTGCTTTGGTTCAACCATGTGGCGTGGGACCACAAGATGAAATCCGGGCACACGCTTTGGGATGAGCTGGCGCTGCGTTATCAACAAGGCGTGGATGAGGTCCGTGGCATGCGTCGCGATTGGGATTCGCTTTCGGGCAAGGTCGATGCGGAACGTTTCGTGCACGTGCAGCAACTTCTCCGGAGACAGGAAAGTGATGCGATCGACTGGCGCGATGCGTGTCTGTTGTATTTTCAGCAGTTTTCCAAGCAGCCGCTTCCAGCGGGGGTGGAAGCTCCCGCGCACGATCTGGCGTATTACGAAGCCATCAAACTTCGGTATATGCCCGGCCATCCCGGAGCTAATTGACGGACGAACGAAGGCCGGATCATTTGGCTGCAGGCAAACAGGGCACTTGAGTGCCCACTTGACGGTGAAAATGCGGGCGGGGCTCCCGATTAAATCCACACTTGAAGCCCGGCGCCCTTGGTATTGGATGACTTCTACGGGCCACTTCATCTGCGAAATTTCGCGTTTCCCCATGAAATCATTCATTTACGTCAGGAATCATATAATCGCTGCCAGCATGCTGGGTGTGCTGCTATTTTCCGGCTGTGCATCGACTGCACCCAAGGCGGATTTCTCCCAAGGCATGGCTTTGGCCGGGCGCGTGGCCGCGAAGGATGAGGTCAAGGCGCGGGTTCTGGCCGCGGCGGACGTTTCGCTGCTGGATGTGGAAAAGACCCGGATTGCCGAGCGAATTGAGGAACGGGTCATGGCGAAGAAAGCCCAAAATCCGGAAGGTGCGGAGAAGAAGAACTATGAGGTCGAGGTGACCTTGACGCGTTATGAAAAAGGTAACGCTTTTGCCCGCTCCATGCTGGCGGGACTCGGACAGATTCATCTGGACGGGAATGTGCGATTGTACGAATTGCCCGAGCACAAAAAAGTGGGGGACTTTCTAATCAAAAAAACCTTTGCCTGGGGTGGTCTTTATGGAGCCACCGTTTCAATGGAAGACATTGAAACAACCTTCGCCGACGGTGTCGCGGCCGCGTTGACCGGGCAGGAGGAAGATGCGCCCAAGGACAAGAAAAAGTAGGCGCACTCGTGAGCGACGATATTTCACCGGGTTAATTCGCCATGACATACATCATGGTCGACATCGAAAGCGATGGTCCGATTCCCGGGGACTATTCGATGATTTGTTTCGGGGCGGTCCTGGTGGAGCCCACGTTGACGAAACGATTCGGCGCCCGATTGAGACCGATCTCGGATCGTTGGATTCCGGAAGCGCTGGCGGTGAGCGGCTATTCGCGGGAGCAAACCGTGGAATTTCCAGATCCGGCAATCGCCATGCATGATTTTCGAGCTTGGCTCGGCACCTGTGGGCAAAACCGCCCCATGTTCATTTCGGACAACAACGGTTTCGATTGGCAGTTCATTAACTGGTATTTTCACCATTTCCTCGGAGAAAATCCCTTTGGCTTTTCGTCGACCAATCTCGGTTCCTTCTACAAAGGCCTGGTGAGGGACACGGCAAAGAACTTCAAGCACCTGCGCAAGACGAAGCACACGCATGATCCGGTTGACGACGCGGTCGGCAATGCCGAGGCGTTTCTGACACTGATCAAGGAATTCGACCTGAAGATTCGGCTGTGATTGGTGCTGGCCGCCGGAGGTGAGCGCGTGGAATCCACGATCACGGCCACGCCTGTCATTCTGAAACCGTAGGTGGCGCGCTTGCGCGCCACGTTGCGAGCAAGCTCGCAACCTACAGCGATCGGGTTTGCTCATCATGTTCGACCGCATGGATTCTTCGCTGCGCTCAGAATGACAGTAGCGATGGTACTTATCCGCTCCGCACCAAATCCCGAAACGGATTGTTTGGTAGCGGAACGGATTGACCCGGCGAATGGTCCGAAAGGGAGGTCGTCTCCTTACTCCACCTTGCCGTTGCTCACAAAAGCGATGTGAGTGCTGTCGGCGGACCACGAGGGCACGTTGATGGTACCCTGGCCGCCGTAGACGTAGGCAATCACCCGCGGAGTACCACCGCCGGCGGGCATCAGGCGAAGGTAGACCTGCTTGTAGTAGGGATGATCGTCGGGTTTCACATCCTGGCCGAAGGACAGAAATACGATCCATTTTCCGTCGGGCGAGAGATGCGGAAACCAGTTGTTGAATTCGTCGTTCGTGATCTGTTCCTGTTCGGAACCATCGGTCTTCATGCGCCAGAGCTGCATCAGACCGGTGCGCGTGGAATTAAAATAGATGTATTTCCCATCCGGAGAAAACTCCGGGCCGTCGCTCAAGCCCGGCGTATGGGTGAGGCGGGTTTCCTCTCCGCCATCGACGGAGATTTTATAGATGTCGTACTTGTCGGTCGTGCCGCCGTTTTCCTTGCGACCTCCCGTGAAGACCAGCCACTTGCCGTCGACCGACCAACCGTGGAGATAGGAGGGCGAGTTGGCCGTGATGCGTTTCGGCGCACCGCCGGTGGCGGGCAGGGTGTAGACCACGGAGTGTCCGCTGTCGTCCGCACTGTGATGACTGATGCCGAGCTGCTTTCCGTCGAAGGAAAGAACGTGATCGTTGTTGTTGCGTGTGGCGAAACCGGTGTCGAATGGCGCCACTTCTTCCGTGAGAAGATTGTAGGTCCGGAGCAGACCCTTGGTTTTGCCCGAACCGCTGATATTGAAGATGAGCGTCTTGGTTCCCGGCAGCCAGTTGGGGGCTTCGAAGGGCTCGGCCGAACTGTGCAGCAATTCGAGTTTGCCCGTGTGGACGTTGAGCACTTCGAGGTGACTGCCAATGTAATCGTGATAAGGACGGAAATCCGGCGCGGCCGGACGGATGATGCGCACGTCGCGGATCACGGCTTCTTCCTTCACTTGCGGATTGTGGGCGCAGAGAAACGGACCGACGTTCACTTCATCGCCCAACGCCAGATCAGGCAGGGTGACGGACACAAAGGTTTCCCCGTAACGCGCCGATGAAAAAATGAAAGTGTTGCCGCGGCGCTCGAGCTGAATCACGTCGCCGCCCTTGATGGGCAGTGGCAATTGTTCGGTGATCGCGCCCTTCGCGCGACGGAATTGCAGGGAAGTGAGGCCGTCGCCATGCACGCACGCATCGGCGTAGGCGGAATCCGTGTCGTTGGTGGAGCGCACCATCCAGCCGAATTTCCGGTGCGGATCGACCCCCTGGCCGACGAATTCGAAACGGCCGCGCACGATAAAGTCGCCCTTCAGCTTGTTCCAGGCGAATTGGAATTGGTCGGACGCTCCCCAGAGATTGATGCCGCTGCCGCTCATGCGATAATGTTGGATGGTTGGATCATAAGTGGTGGAGCCGGCGATTGCCGGATTCCCGACGTCACCGTGTTCGGTGAATTGACCGACAGAGGTTTCGCCGGCGTACAAATCCGCAGCGAGCAGGGCGGCGGAAAAAACGAAAAGGCGCAGCAGGATCAAGGGTTTCATGTCTGATTGGTGGTTGGGGAAGAACCGGAACGAACGGAGGGTAACAATCCGGCTGAGCGCAACGCGACGCATCCCATTCGTCCAGCCCGTTGATGGTCTCGCTTTAGAATCCCATCGCGACACCACCGTCAACGGGCAGGATCGAGCCCGTCACGAATTTTGCGGCGGGCGATGCAATATAGACCGCCGCCCAACCCACGTCTTCGGGGTCTCCCAGGCGGGCCATGGGCGTGCGGCTGATGATTTTGCTTTTACGGTGAGGGTCGCCGGCGAAGGCCTTGCGGGACATGGCAGTGTCGATCCATCCGGGAGCAATCGCGTTCACCCGGACACTGTGAGGCGACATTTCCGTGGCCATGGTCCGGATCATGCCGATCATCGCCGACTTTGCCGCCGCGTAAGCGACCACGAGAGGAATGCCGAACAGCGAAGCCATGGAGGCGATGAAGATGATGTTGCCATGTTTTCGCTCGATCATTCCCGGGATCACGACGCGGGAAAGCGCGTGGGCGCCGAAGATGTGGGTGTTCATCACCTGTTGCAGTTCCTCGGGCGAGGTGTCGACCGCCGGTTTTTTCAGGTGCATGCCCGCGTTGTTAACCAGGCAGGTGATGGGGCCATGTTCCTTGGTGACGCGCTCCACCAGGCCGGCGGCTTTATCGAACTGGGTGATGTCATGCACGAGGTAGGAGGCGCCATCGCCCAGGCTTTTGACCGCGTCGGCGAGTTCGGCTTCGCGGCGTCCTACGAGGACGACGCGTGCGCCGGCAGCGTGCATGGAGTGGGCAATGGCCAGGCCGATGCCTGTGCCACCACCGGTGATGAGCGCATGTTCGCCGCGCAGGGAAAATACATTAGGGAAGGAAGCAGTCGGTTTCATGAAAATTGATCTAATGGAGAATAAATTGAATCGAAACAGGAATATGCGATGAATGACGAGCCAGCCGCCGCGGAAATGCGGAGAATTGGGCGTCCGGGCTGGCTTCGCGTACCGGTGATTTATTTCGTAACGCCGAATAAATCCACCATGCGCCGGATTTCGCGCGTATGGTCGGGAGTACTGCCGCAACAGGAACCGATAATTCCGGCGCCTGATTCAATTGCTGCCGGCACGTCGCGGGCAGTGTCGGCCGGCAGTTGTTTGTAAACTGCCTTCAGGTTTTCCAGGACCGGCAGGCCGGCATTGGGTTGGACCATGATGGGCAGGGAACAGTGCTCGCGGTAAAGTTGTGAGACCATAGCGGCTCCCTTCATATCCATGCCCGTGCCGCAATTGAGCGCCACGATATGGGCGCCGCGTTCCTCCACGAACTCCGCGGCCTGTTCGGGCGAAATGCCCATCATCGTCTTGTAGAAACTTCCGTCCACCGAGAGATCGTAGGCGAGCGAGGCGATGATGCACGGTGCATTGGCCGCTTTGGCGGCGTCAATTGCGACGCCGAGTTCATCGAGCGAGGTCTGGGTCTCGATGATGATCGCATCGACGCCCGCCTTGACCAGTGCAATGGATTGTTCCTCCAACGCAGATTGAGCGTCCGCCGCCGAAAGATCACCGTAAGGTTCCAGGATGGCGCCGAGCGGTCCGATGTCGCCCAGCACATAGCCGGGACGACGGCCAAAGGCTTCGCGGGCGATGCGGGCGCCGGCGCGGTTGATTTCCGCCAGCTCCGGTTCATGTCCGTGCCGGCGGAGCATCAGGCGGCTTCCGCCAAAGGTATTGGTGATGATGCAATCGGCTCCGGCATCGGCGTAGCGTTTTTGAATGGCCAACACCCGATCGGGATGGGTGAGGTTCCACGCCTCGCCGCAGGAGCCCTGTTCCAGGCCGGCCAGCATGAGTTGCGTGCCCATGGCACCATCGCAAACCAGCCGGCGTTCGCGCACGATTTCGTGAAGAGGTTTTCCGTTCATTGGAGTCGTTTAAAGGGGAGGATGATTCGGTGAGTTCTTTCTACAAATTCATATGATCCGCATTTTCGTCGGTCTCGAAAACCTGGCCATCGAACACCACGGTCCGGCGTCGGCGCAGGTTGGAGACAGATTCCAGCGGTGAATGAGTCGTGAGAATGAATCGGCTCAAATATCCCGGCGCAATGCGGCCAAATTTTTCCTTATAACCCAGTCGAGCCGAACCGGCGCCAGTGGCGGCATTGACGACAGCCAGCGCGGGCAGGCCGGCCCGCTCCATCAATTCCATCTCATAAAGAAGACCCAGGCCATGGGCCACTCCCACCGATCCTGCGTCGCTTCCCGCCACGATTATCACGCCCATGGCGTGGGCTCTGGCCAGACTAGTGGCATGCCGGTCGAGAATGCCCCTCAGATTATCGGTGATTTCTTTGCTCCAACCCATCACGTCCGCGTAATCGACTTGTTCCTGGACCGGCGCGAAGGTGGGCACCCACGCGGTCTGCCGGTCGCGCATCCGCGCGAGTTGATCTTCCCGGACAAAAAAACCGTGTTCGACCGAATCCACGCCGCTGTCGATGACGGAGTCGATTCCGATATCGCCGGAGGCGTGCGCAAACGTTTGCCGGGAGAAGGATTTTGCCGCGGCGACAAGTTGAGTGAGCTCCGTCAGGGACATTTGCGGGGCGCTGGTGACTTGGGCTTTCTTGAAGTCGATGATGCCGGTGGGGATCAACTTGATCCGATCTGCGCCGGCTTTCACCCGGGCAGCCACGCAATCGTGCGCCGAGGGAAAATCTTCCAGCGGTTCGCCCATGAAGCCGCCGTAGCGTCCCTGGTGGTGAATGGCGGCACCCGGGCTTTCGACATAAGGCATCAGCGGACCGTGGCCGCTGGTGTAGAGTTTGCTAAGGGCGAGTCCCACGCCATTTTTGTCTCCGGCGTCCCGCACCGCGGTGATCCCGAGCCGGACGAGTTTTTCCAAACGGTCTTTTGCGCTGTCGAGAAGTTCAGACGAGCTACGTTTGATATACGCGGACCGCTTCTCTGCTGAAAGTTCGCCGCCCTCGAGAAACAAATGGGCGTGGGCTTCGGTTAGGCCGGGCAACAGCGTGTAATTCTGTGCTTCGACGTCCGGTTGGGTTTGACCCGGTCGCAGCAGTTCGCGGGGCGGAAGTTCTCCACTGCGACCCACAAAACGAATCTGGCCTCCGTCGTAAACCACGTGAGCATCATGCGCGGGCACCGTGCTCGTACCGTCAAGCAGCGTGCCGACGTGGAGCCAGATGGGACGATCGCGGGTTGTGGCTGGGAATGAACTCATCTTCCTGAGACTGTTTCAGCGACGATCCTTCCGCATGGTTAATGTGGGCGGGGTGCCCTCACTCCGCAGCGAGTGAACGATATAGTGATAACCCGCGGGGTGGGGCACCCCGCCCACATCAAGGGCAAACTTTGGGGAAGTTCGAAAGGCCTGGAAGCGGTGTCGAATTCACTCATGATTCGATTGGCGCGGCTTCACTGCAGATGCTCATGATGGCCTCGGCCTGGCGGTAACCGGCGGTTTCCTGCGATTCACCTTCCACCGCGCGGCCCTGCGCGAGGGCATGGCGCAGTTTTCCAACCATGGGGTGATCAGGATCGAGCGGGCCGGGCGATTTTTCGGGATTGGCGAGAGCGAAATCGAGTCCCACTTCCCGGCCGAGGGTGAGATAGGCGTTTTCCAGCTGCTCGCGCACTCCCTTGGGCGTACCCCATGCAAAATTCGAAAGACCGACGATGAAATGTACGCCTTGAAGGTCCGGATCGTTGTGAATGAGACGCATCGCATCGAGGCCGATGTTCACCAGTCCGTAAGTGTCGGCGCCCACCGGAGCGAGGCCGGGGTCGATGATGATTTGATCGGGCCGGCGTCCCGCTTTGGTCACGAGCAATTCCACAAAATGTTTCGCGGCGGCGTGCGAATCGGCGGCGGACAGGCATTGGGCCGTGCCGCCCGGAACAAACTGTTCCGACGCCATCACCACCACGTGGGTGTCGTAGGCGGCGACGAGTTCGATCATTTGATCCAACTGGGTGCGCGAAGCGGCGATCGAGTTGAGAATCGGCGGGCCGCTTTTCTTGCGATCGTAATGCTTGAGCGCGACCTCGTGATATTTGATCGACGGATTGTCGAAACTGATGGGGCAGGGAGTCGCTGACTGGATGGCCTGGATCACGTCGGGCAACAGGGCCAGCATTTCCTCCATTCTCACCTGGATTCGGGCGGTGCCGTCGAGATTGAGAGTGAGGTACTGCACGCCAAGCGCGGCCTGCAATTGTGCGAGATGGGCGTAGTCGGCGGCGCTGCGTTCGGTGAAAGCCTTTCGTGCCCGCGCATACGAATTATTCATCAATTCACCGATAATATTTAACTTTCTGGCGCTCATAAATTGGCTGGGGCACTTAGGTCTCTTTGGCTGTCGGTTTTGCGACGTGGTCGCGGCCCAGCCAGTGATTGGCCCACGAGGAAGTGCCGCGCAGACTCTGGTCTTGGATGACGGGAGTATGGCCCAACAGGTGGTTTTCCCTTCCATCGTGCTTGAGCCGTTCGTAGGCGCGCAGCCAGATGCAGTCTCCGTAGCCGTCGACCTCGCAGCGGCCGTCGCGGGTGCCTCCGCAGGGACCGTTGCGCTGATTTTTCGCGCACTGCGACTCGGGACAGAGAAAGGCGATTTCGGGCAGCGAACAATCGCCGCAATCCTTGCAGGAAAAAAGCGCGGCTTTACTGAGATGTTCCAAAACGCGCAGAGGTTTGGGTCCTTGTCGTGAATCGCTTGAGTTGGCGCAGGCTTTTGCGCCCCAGTCATTCAGGATGCGGCCTGGCGTGAACATCACCTCGTGCGTCCATTTCGAAAGCCGGTAGGAGGGGGTGAGGTGCTTTGACCTTCGTTCTGTTGGTGGAGTTATCCGGCTCGCGTCGGCCAGCGTCGTGGCCGGGTCCTCTGCATAAAAATAGAATTCCCCGCTGCGGGAATAATTCAGTTCCCGCGCGAATTGTTTCCAGTCGTCGGGCGAAAAAGTGCGCTCGATGCGCAGGATGTTTTCCGTGGAGGGAAAATCATGCACGCCGCCCAGATAGGCGCCGCGAAACCCGAGGCCGCGATAGATGGCAATTTGTTTCGCGGCGAACTCGTGAAAGAAGGCGCGTCCTTTATCCGGCGAGCGTCCGTGCTGCTGGCACAATTCCAGCAACTCGCGCGTGAGCACCACGCCGGGGATGCGGCCTTCGTGAAAAATCTCGGCCACGCGTGGGCTGAGCAGGTAAACATTGCCGATGAAAGGCACCTGACCCATCGCATGGGCTGCCGCGTAGGCGTGCAGTTCGTGCATCTTGCGCGCGTCAAAACCGATCTGGTTGATAATGAAACGTGCGCCGCTGGCGATCTTGGCCGCGAGCTTCGCGTACTGCGGCATCACTTCGCCTTCGCGCAATTTGAAATTGGTCGTGACCGCCCCGATGAGAAATTGTGTGCGTTCGAAACGCGGACGGGGCACGCCGCCGCGAGCCTCGTGGGGATCGAGGCCCTGATTCATCTGGTTGAGCAGGGAAATCAAACCGACGGAATCGATGTCGAACACCGGCTTGGCCGTGCCGCCATTGCCCGCGATGGGGTAGTCGCCGGTCATCGCGAGGATATTGTTGAATCCTTCGCTGTACAGCAGCCACGCCTCGCTCTCCAGTGCGTTTCGGTTGAGATCCTTGCAGGTAAGATGAATCACCACTTCCTTGCCGGCGTAGAGAATCGGTTTGCCGAGGGCGGTGGGAGCCAGCTGGGGATTGCCCCCGGCGTTGTCCGTGATCGAAATCCAGTCGATGTCGGGGCAGTCGACCAGTTCGCTGGCGAAGGCGCGGGCTTTGACGGCGCTCCGCTCCGCCATTCCCCCGCGCACGGAAACGAGTTCGGTTCCAATCAGGAATCGCGAAGACTGTTCCAGTTTTTCACGCAGAGTTTGCATCGATGCACCTGGCCATCCCGATCAGGGTGCGGCGGCTTCAAGTTCCTGCCGGACGGCTGCCGCCACTTCGCCCGGCGCTCCTACGCGCTCAAGTTCCTCACCCAATCGCAGCTGGCTGACATAGTCGTCGCCCTTGGCGAGACCGAGGCGTTGCGCCTGAGCATCGATGCGATCGGCGAATCGGTGCGGCAGATCGAGTTTCACCTCGTCGAAATCGTCCCAGGCTTTCACCTGGGAGGGAATGTCCTGCCAGTAGAGAATTTGGTATTTGGATTTGGCATTGGGATCGCGCGCCACCGCGGTCGCTGCACCGGTTGGAACCGCGACGCCGCGCTTGGCGGTGGCGGTGGGGGCGGGACCCTTGCCGACCAGATACAGGAACAAGTCCACTGCGCTGGAGGCGTCGGCACCGTAACCGTCGGCACCGATTTCGTCAGCGAACATCTGGCTGATCGGCGCGCCGCCAATGGCCATCTTGATATGATCGCGGCCCGGTACATTAAAACCGTCGATGACCGTTTTCATGTAAGTCATCGTGGTGGTGAGCAGCGCGCTCATGCCAATGATGTCCGGTTTGAATTCATCGGCTGCGGCGGCGAATTTTTCCACGCTCTGGTCGACGCCAATGTCCTTGATCTGAAAACCGGCGCCTTCCGCCATCATGCACACGAGATTTTTGCCGATATCGTGGAGATCGCCGCGAACCGTTCCCATTAACAGGCGTCCCGCGGATGTATCAGTGGCGCCTTTCGCACTGAGCAGCGGCTTTAACACCCCCATGCCGGCCTTCATCGCGCGCGCGGCGATGAGCACTTCGGGCACGTAGAGAATGTTATATTTAAAATCCTCACCGACGACACTCATGCCGGCGATCAGGCCCTCGCTCAAAATTTCCTGGGCGGTGCGGCCTTCAGCGAGGGCGTCCTTGGTCATCTGTTCGACTTCCTTGGCTTTCCCCTCGTAGAGGTACTGATTCATCAATGCATAGTCAGGCATGGCGGAGGCGGGTTGGGTGTCAGCGCTTCGAGCGTTTGCCGTTGAACTCGGCGAGGGCGGCCTGCATCGCCAGGATGTTGGCGCGGGGCATGCCGGGGCTGGTGCCGCCGCCGACGGAAAGAATGATCCCTTCGCCACCGCTCTTCTCAAGCACGTCGAGCGTCGCTTCGCGCACTTCCTCCGGTGTGCCGCGCACGCCGACTTCGAGGGGATTGACATTTCCCATGAGGCACATGCGTTTGCCGACGCGCGCCTTCACGTCGGCGATGTCGGTTTGTTTGCCCCAGTTGAGCACGTTGAATCCGACGTCAGGGAGATGATCGAGACAGGCTTCGACCTCGGCGTCGTTGTGGTAGATTTTGACCCAGTCCGAGGGAAACGCGTCGCAGATTCGCTTGAGATACGGGTGGCAGAATTCCTTGTAATGCTCCTCGTTTACGAACCCGACGATGTCATCAAGGATGAAGATGCCTTCGACGTCGCGGCCGATCGCCTTTTGCTGGGCTTTAAGCCAGTCGATGATCAGTCGCGTGGAGAGATCGAGCAGCTTGTGCGTCCATTCGGGCTTTTCGACGATGTCGATCATGAGCTCCGTGGTTCCGCGGGCAAAACCGGCGGTGCACATCGGCCCGCGCGAGGTGACGATCGGCATGATTTCGCCGGTGTCGAAGACGCGCTGCTTCTGCATGCGAATCCGGTGGAGCGTCATGGCCATGAAGGCGTCGTTCTCCACTTCATATTCGGGATACTTGTCGAGATCCTCGATGTTATAGAGCATCGGATACTCGCTGGGGGTGTTGTCCTGCCAGAATTTGATTTTGGACCCGAGGACCGACGGCTCGGCCGCCATGCCGTATTCCATCCACCAGCCAGGAACGAAAATGATGTCGGGATATTCCTGGTGGATTTTGAGGTGAGACTGGAACCACACTTCGGGATCGAGGAAAAAATCCATGTGTTTCACGCCGACATAGCCCGGGATCCACGGACTGTCGATGATCAGGGCCATCGGAATCTGGTCGAGTTTCTCGAGGCGGGCAGCTTTTTTGAAGATTTCCCATTGGGCGGGTTTCATAAGTATTGGGGGAGGGGTTGGATTTTAAAGGTGGAGGAAGCGGCCGATGGAAACGGATTCAAGGTTCGATCAGGATTTCCGTCGGAGAAATCTGAAGCGCAACGCCTGCCGCCTTGGCGGCTTCCTGCAAAGCCGCCTCGAGCATCACGACGGGATCTGTGCTGACGGCGAGACGGCGCATGAGCCCGTCGCCTTTCTTCGCGCCAACCCGAAGTGTGAGACGGAGGCCTTTGCGTTTGCACGAAACCCGGGTGGCGGCGGCGTCTGCGAGCGATGCGTTCATCGGCGCGATGAATGCGTCGACGTAATGCACGCCAATGTTGGATTTATCGCGAAAGGCGGGAGGAAGTTTTTCCTTCGCAGCCTGGTTGGTGTCGCAGAGTTTGATCATGGGGTGGAGGATGATTGGGTCAGGCAAGGGGCTCGGATTGGGCGAGCGCGTAGTGGATTGCCTCGAGTGCGAGTCCCCACTTATGCGTGCGGCTGTCCGCGCTACAGTAGCAACCGGACGGAGCGTCGGTCCGCGTCCACCCGAGGACATCATTGAGCGGACGGCCGACGAGGGGTTTTTCGTTTGAGATGGCCTGCATCAACTCCTCGCGATCGCTCAAGTACGCGCACATGAAAGTGTGGCCGTCGTCGCCCGAGGAAGGCCGGCATGCTGCCTGGAGAATGACGTAGCCGGCGGCGGGTCCGCTTAGTGAGATGACATAATCGAAGGCGAGAGGCCGGCCCTGATTCGAACACGTCGTGCCGTCGAAGCGAAAATGGGCGGCAAGTGTGCCGTCATCGCGGTGGTCGATGCGCACCCGCTCCTGCGCCCATTTTTTCAAAGCGCGGGAATTGGTCGTGTATTTGGCGCCGCGAGTCAGCGGTGCGGGAAGAGTGGCGGCGATTTCAGCCCGGGGCGGCGTTCCGTTGATCGTTTCGGACGGGCCGGGAGCGTGGCGATAGGGTGCGCGGCGGTACTGACACGGCGAGAATCCACAGGCTTCACAGGGCACTCGTGGAGAAGAAACGGTGGCGAGTGCGGCGCGAGGAGTGAGGCCGACGACGGCCAACAATGATTTTTTTGGGCGCAGCATTCCACTGGGCAAAACCTCGGTGGTTTCGGGAAAAGGCTGCGCCATGCCGCTGGTGATCAGGGTGAACAGAGCATTCTGATCGGCCACATCCCAACCCGTGTAGCCAGGACTGTAGTGGGGAATGGCGACAAATCCGTTGCGCTCCGCGAGCGCGCAGATGCGGCCGTTCAACGACGCGACCAGGTTTTCGACCACGGCGGAGCCGAACATCTCCAGAAAAAAATATTCGTCGGGTTTGGCTTCCTGCCACAGGACGCGCGCGTGCTCCTCGCAGCTGCGTCCGGCGCTCACGGCCACGAGCACGGCGCGTTGGGCGTTCGCCTGCTGGAGATGCGCGCGCAGCTGTTCCGAATCAAAATCCACTCCGTCGATTCGCAGGCGGTTATTTTCGACCTGCAGTTCCACTTCCCGCAAGTAGACCCACGGCCGGCCGTTTTCCGCGTACCACTGCCTGGCCCAAGTTGCGAGTTCGTCGGCCCGTTCGCCGGGCGTATGATGGCGGGGATAACCGAGCAGGCGCCGATATTCCGCCTCCTGGACACTCACGGCCGGACGGGTGTCGAGGAGTTCCAGTCGCGGGAGCGCGGAAGAAGATCGTGGGTCACTCATGAGCCGGAAACCTCCGGTTCATTTTCCACGGCGGTGAACTGACAGCCGTTGACGAAGTAATCGAAAAAGCCGGGATGGGTCTCGAGCCGGCAATGCGCCACGCGTTTCACGAGCTGTTCCAACTCCGTGCGCTTGGCGCACGACAACAGGGCGATGCAGGCACCTTCAACCGAGGCGTTGCCGACCTGCACAATCTTTTCGGCGCGAATATTGGGAATAAGACCGATGCGCTTGGACGAATCGAGATTGAGGTGACGGCCAAAACCACCGGCCAGGTAGAACACATCGAGATCGGAGTAATCGAGGCCATATTCGGCCGACGCAATTTGCAGGCCGGCGACGTTGGCACCCTTGGCCTGGGCGAGCGCATTGACGTCGCTTTCGCGGAACGTGATCGCCCGGTCGCCCGACGATGCGACGACAAACTCGCTCGAACCGTCTTCGAAACGACCGAGGGAATTCATCCGGCCGGTGCGAAGCAGTTCGCTCATCAGATCCACTAGTCCGGAGCCACACAGGCCTTCGGGCGGAACGTCTCCGATCACGTTGGTGCGAACGGTACCATCGTCGTCGATCGTCACCTTTTCAATCGCACCCGGCAATCCCGGCATGCCGAAAGTAATCTGACCCCCTTCAAACGCCGGACCGGCCGGGCAGGACGCCGCGAGCACCTTGTGCTTGTTGCCGACAATCAACTCGGTGTTCGTCCCGATATCCATCACGGCCACGATTCTTTCCTCGTTGGCGATATCGACGGCCAGCATGCAGGCCGCGGCGTCGGCGCCCACGTGCCCACTGATGATCGGCAGACCATAGACACGCGCTTTGGGATGAATGGGAAGCCCGAGTCGTTTGCCCGAGTCCGACAAGCTGGTGGTCGTGCGCGCACCCGAGGCAACTTCGAGTTCCGTGAGGGATTGATAAGGGCTCTGTCCGATCGAGTAGACGGAGAGTTTGAAAAACATGTCCCGCATCGTCGAATTGCCGGCGATGACCACTTCATAGATCGATCTCGAATCCACGGGGAATTCCTGGATCGCCCGGCTCAGATAGCCCGCGAGGGTGCGCTGCAAGGTCTTGGTGCGATCTTCAGTATCGTATTGGATCCGCGCCATTACATCCGATCCCCCAAAACGCTGGGGATTTTCAAATGAGGAGTCGGCGACCACTTCGCCGGTTTCCAAATTCAGCAAACGGATGACGATGGTGGTGGTGCCCAGGTCGATCGCGAGCCCGTGCAGCGGCCCGGTACTCCGGTCGATTTCAACGCCATCGAGGAGAATGCGGTCCCCGTCACGCTTGACGGCGGGATCGAGTTTCCACTTGGGACCATGCACCGGCAGTTCAAACGCGTGTTTTTCCACGCGCATGGTGCCCCGCCGCATGGTGTGGCAGCGAACCAAACCTTCCTCCTTCACGATCCGCGTGCAGCAGGACAGCCGGAATGATCCCCGCAAATGCTGTTCCGGCGGACTTGGTTTAGACAGGCAGTCCGCGCCCTCGACCACCTCCACGACGCATTCCTTGCACTTGCCCTGCTTGTTGCAGGAGGTGGGCACGGGGATGCCGAGTTTTTCCGCGTAAGTGAAAAGCGAGCAACCCGGCTCGGCATCGGTGCGGTGAGAGTTGAAATGCAGCTGAACGCTCACGAGAGGCGGGGAAAAGCCCGGTTAATTGAAACCCGGCATGAAGAGACCGCCTGCAGTGCCAGGAGCGAATTGCAGGGTGGGAAAGTTTCGCGCATTTCCCTGCGGAGGGTCAGTCCGGGGCGGGGTTCCATGGGGTGACTGGAACGTTAGCCCGCGGTCAGGCTTTGCCGAATTGAAAGGAGTTCAACTGTTGACCAGCGGAGGCCGTCCGAGGGAACGCCCCTCGCACCAGCGGCTTTCGACCATCTCGATCCGGGGATTGGCGGGAATGCCGAGATCGCGGTTGGTGATGCGGGCTTCCAGCAATTCGACCGCCCACGCGCCCATCAACGGCTGGTTTTGCTGCAGGCCGGAGAATCCTGTGCCATCGAGCCGGTGGCTGAGCACCGCTACGCCCAAGTCGGCCGGCATCCGGATGCGGTGCTTTTTCAACACGGTGCGCAACTCGGCCAGCCGCTCGTAGAGGTGGACGAAAACGATCACGTCCGGACGCTGGCGTTCCAGCCATTCCAGCAGCGGCTTTTCCTCGACGGCATCGACCAGGTGAATCGGCAGCGCGTGGCCCGGGCCAAAGCGGTGTTCGCACCACCCGAGGTAGGCGGCGGTGTGGGCGTGTCCGCTGCGCGCCTCTTCATATCGACCCAGAACCAGGCCAGGGCGGCGATAGCCAGCGCGGTAAACGCGATTCAGGACCTCCACGCTGTCGTTGTAGAAATGGCTGGTGACGCGGTGAAGGGGAGTGCGGATGCTCAGACCCACCGTGACGATCGCGTAGTGGCCGAGCTCGGTCGGAAATTCCTGCTCCAGGTCGGGGCTGCCAAAGCACAGCAGCCCTTCGATGCCGCGCGCATCGAGGATGCTGCGGAACCGGTGGTAAGTCATTCCCGGAGCGCGCAACCAGAGCGGCTCCAGGCGATAGCCCAGTTCGTCCGCCCGTTTTTTCATGCCCTCGTAGATTTGCAGCAGATGCTGCGAGGTTTCCCACGGACGCGGCGTGGCGTAGAATGAGATCACGCCGAAGCAGGCTTGCTGGCGGACGGCGCGCGGCTTGCGCAAATGAGTCATCATGGCGACCACCTTGGCGTCCGGACGGTAGCCGTTTTTCTCCGCGAGTTGCCGCACCCGGATTTTGGTGGCGGTGGAAATTTTCGGACTGTCGCGCAACGCGAGGGAAACGGCTGAGGGGGAAAGGTGGGCGAGTTGCGCGAGGTGGCGGAGGTTCACGGGTTAACTGTTGACCATTCCGGTGCGCTTGTCACGGCCGGCCCTTCGGATGAGGAGATTTTTCACTCAACCGGAAAATGCGTGACGCATCCGATGCTGCATGGCACCCGATTGCGCGGACTGGGTTATCTCAAGCGAGTCGATGTGCAGTGGCGGATTTTGTTCCCGCGATTGTCGCAAGGATAGACAACCCTACTTTGCCTTGCGAACGCCTCTTCCTGCTCTCCTAAACCGCGTCAGCTTAGCCTTTTTATCAGCGATCATTGCCATCACCGGCACCGCCGACGCCCAGTCAAATTACGCGACGCCGTATTACTTTTCCACTCTGGCGGGCAAGCTTGGCGGAGCGGGTGCGACGGACGGCACGGGTGCCACTGCACGCTTTAACTCTCCCAATAGCGTGGCAGTAGACGCGCTCGGCAACGTGTACGTCACAGAAACGGTAAATATGACGATTCGGAAGATAACTCCGAGTGGAGTCGTCACCACGCTGGCGGGAAAACCCGGAATTAGTGGGAGTTCGGACGGTAACGGGACGGCGGCGAGATTCGGCGTGGGTCGTGACCTTGGCCCGTCAGGTATCTGCGTGGATCAAACGGGAAATGTGTATGTGAGCGACACCTATAATTTCACCATTCGCAAAATAAGCGTGGATGGATTAGTGACGACTCTGGCGGGAAGCGCAGGTGTGGCGGGTAGCGATGACGGCACGGGCACCCGCGCGAGGTTTGGACCTGGACAACCTCCGACTCAGATCAGTTTGGCTTCAATCGGTACGACCCGCCTGTGCGTCGATCGTGCCGGCAATCTTTACGCCCCGGATTACGGCAGCCAAACGATCCGGAAAATAACCCCCGCAGGAGTGGTCACCACTCTGGCAGGTACCCCCGGTATCGGGGGCCATGCGGATGGCAGCGGAGCGGACGCAAGTTTTTCGAGGCCTCAAGGGGTCGCCGTCGATAATGCCGGCAACCTCTACATCGCCGACGAATACAACAACTCGATTCGCAAGATCGCCCCGGACGGGGTCGTGACGACCCTCGCCGGATCGGCGGGGGTTGCGGGCAGTGCCGATGGCGATGTATCCGTGGCAAGTTTTTCGGCTCCCTACGACGTGGCGGTGGACAACGCCGGTAACGTTTATGTTTCCGACCACGGTAATTATGCGGTGCGTAAAATCACGCCGGCCGGAACCGTCTCGACGCTGGCGGGCGCTCCGGATTCCCCTGGCAGTCGCGATGGCGTCGGTTCCAATGCCCGGTTCGGCAAACCCCAAGGCATCACGGTTGACGGTGCGGGCAATCTGTATGTGGCAGACACGGACAACGACACGATTCGCAAAATCACTCCGGATGGCACGGTGACCACGCTGGCAGGCATGGCGGTTCCTCCTGCGGGCAAAGCCGATGGCACGGGAGTGGACGCCGAGTTTAATGGACCGGCGGGCACGGCGCTTGACGCCACCGGCAATCTTTACGTGTCGGATTT
The DNA here is from genome assembly GCA_048498875.1 of Verrucomicrobiota bacterium. Taxonomy (GTDB): domain Bacteria; phylum Verrucomicrobiota; class Verrucomicrobiia; order Opitutales; family Opitutaceae; genus Lacunisphaera. The sequence continues at coordinate 11,966 of JBEHXD010000002.1, read as the reverse complement.
CAAGAACTGCACGATTCGCAAAATCTCGCCGGCACAGGTGGTCTCGACTCTCGCTGGTCTGGCCGGTGTATCCGGGAATCACGACGATCTGGGCTCCCTGGCCCGATTTGGCGCGACCAACTGGTACAGCTACGCGAATGTTGACCTGACGCCTTTCTATGGGCCGGCAGGTTTGTACGTGGATGAGGCGGGAAACATCGAGATAGCCGATCAGGGCAACGGGAGCCTCCGCGTGGCAACACCGGCCGGAGCAGTTAACACGCTCGCCACCTTTGCCAGCCTGCACGACTCCGCGAGAGGTCTGTGGGCTTTCACCCGGCCTTCGAGCGTGGTGTTCGACCGGGCCGGAAACATCTACGTGGCTGATGCGGGAACCAATGTAATTTTCAAAATTACTTCCGCGGGGACGATCACGACCTTCGCCGGCACCGCCGGCATCTTCGGTGGTTTCGCCGACGGTACTGGCTCCGCTGCGGGCTTCAACCACCCGGGTGCCCTGGCGATCGATGGCACCGATACCCTCTACGTGGCGGACACGTGGAATAAAGTCATTCGCAAGATTACTCCCGCGGGCGTGGTCACTACGCTCGCCGGGGATCCCGGCAAGGCGGGCAGTACCGATGGCACCGGTTCTGGCGCGCAATTTTATGATCCGAACGGTTTGACGGTCGATCGAAGCGGGAACGTCTACGTGGCCGACAGCGGCAATAATCTGATTCGCAAAATCACCCCGGCGGGCGTGGTCACGACCATCGCCGGGATCCTGGCCCCGGGCAATGTCGATGGTGTGGGATCCAACGCTCAATTTAATAACCCGCGGGGTATGACCGTGGACAATGCCGGCACGCTTTACGTCGCTGACTTTGGCAGTAATACGGTCCGCAAAGGCCAGATCGCCGGTCTCCCCGTGATTTCCGCCCAGCCGCGCAGCCAGACTGTGGCGTCAGGCGCGAGAGTGGAACTTTCAGTGATGGCCGACGGTGCTCCGGCTCCTTCCTATCAATGGTACTTCAACGGAGTGGCTCGCAGTGGCGCAACGGGCAGCACGCTGGTTATTGCAAACGCCGACACCGCGAACGCAGGCGACTACACCGTGACCGCGACCAACGCTCTTGGCACCGTTACCAGCTCGAAGGCTACGGTTTCCCTCAGTGGCGGATCGCCGGCGTCTTCCGCTGGATCGAGTAGTAGTGGCGGCGGCGGATCGTTGGAGTGGTGGTTCGCCGTTGCTGTAACCGTCTTGGGGCTCTGGCGCTCTCACGGACTGGCGCCGCGAAAACTTTCCGGTGGGCCGAGGTAACTTGGTTTGAGCCCGCCGAGATCGACCACCAATTTTGTCATGACCACGGCGGGATCGATCATCCAGATTTTCAACGTGTGATAGCCTGCGCTTACAATGGTGTGTTTCGAGCGTCCGAAATGGGCGTTGTCCGCGACGGATTTTTCCCAGGCAGGATTGCGGTTCTGCGCCTGATAGCCTTGGGGAACAAGTGTGACCGTTTGGGGCGGTTCGTCGTCGAATGAAATGGCATAGCGCACTCCGCGATCCGGCATGAAATTCATGGTGGGTGCGGTGATCGCAGTCACGTCCGCTGGGCCCGGTTTGAAAAAATACATCCGATACTCGAGGCGGGGGGAGTCCTTGCCGGGAATCGCATCCGGCGTGTCGATCGGCCCAACGGCACGCATGCCGGAAAGAGTGCGGCCGTAGTCTACGATTCGCGTCCAGTGGTTTTCTCCCGATGCGACATTGTTCGTGAAATGTTCGGCTTCGATCGAGACAAAGCCTTCTCCTTCTGAGAAACCCTTCAGCGTATCGCGGGTGATTTCCGCGGGCTTGAACGCAGTCACCTTTATGTTCACCTCGCGGTCGGCGCCGCGGACGGTAATGACGGCGTCAGAATCACCGGTTGGAATCTTGGCCCAATCGACGCTGGCCCAAAGACGCCGGTCAGCGCCCAACGATCCCTGCGTCTCGCTTAAGTTTACCCATGGTGCATTGGCGGTAAGTGTGAAATCGAACGCGGTCGTGCCGCGATTGAACACATCGATGAAGAAACGTTGCTGGTTGAGCGCGTCGAACGGCGGCAGGCTCACGTTGCCATTTCCAACGGCGGCGTCACCTTCAACCGCGACACCCAGATCCGAAGCCTCTTTGGCTGCGACGACTTTGAGTTTGAGATGATCCAGATTGTTTTTCGGCGGATCGCGCCAGGTGGTGTAGCCCAGCACCGGCTGATCCATGAAATGGACCCATTTTCCCCCAGCGCTTTCGTCGTACTGCTGAATTAGGTGCAGGTATTGCGTATAAAGTTTCCCGACGAGGCTGGCCTGTTCGCTGGCACTTGCGCGGCCCTGTTGCGCATAGAGTGCGTTGCGGCCGGCGGCCAGGTAAAGTTCGTTCACCAGGGCGTTCGCTTTCACGGGAAAGAGCACCAGCTGATGGAAGGCGTCTTGTTTTGTCACGGGCAGGCTTTGCGCAATCGCTTCCGCTTTTTTTTCAATTGCCCGATAATCGGCGACGACCGTCTCGGCTTCCTGGTAACTCGTCAGGCTGTAGGTATCCGGCGCCAGCATCTCGGGTTTGCGCCGGCCATTGTACTTGGAATATTTCGCCACGATGTCGGCGATATCGCCGGCGTGCGCGGCGCCGAATTCGCGTTCGGCCCAGAGCTTGGTGAAGTCGTTCAGATTTGAGCCATTCCATCGCGACGTGTCCCAAGCGAGGTTGAGGAAAAATTCGAGGGGGTACTCGTAGCCTTTGAAGTGACCGACATTCACGATCCAGATGCGATCGGCGCCGTATTGCTTCGCGAGCGACATCTGCTCCCAGATTTTCGGAATCGGGCTGGTGTTGAGCCACTGATAGCTGCGCGGACCGCCGTGATAATCGAAGTGATAGTAAATGCCTGCGCCGCCCGGACGCTGGCGTTCGGCGGCCGTCGGCAGACGGCGGATGTTACCCCAGTTGTCCTCGGCCCAGAGCAGGGTGACGTCGTCCGGCACGCGCATGCCGTGTTCGTAAAATTCCTGCACCTCCTTGTAGAGGCACCACATTTGCGGCACTTTCGTGAGATCGGAATTTACCTCTTCGCGGAGAATGCCGCGCTGGACGTCCACAATTTTTTCGAGCAGCGCGCGGTTGGCGTCGGGGCCGCCCGGAGCCATCTCGGTGTCATTCGCGCCACGCAGCCCCATTGTGATGATGCTCTCGTAGTTTTTATTGCGGCGAACTCCTTCCCGCCAGAACTGCTCGAGCACCTCCGGATTTTTTGCGTAATTCCAGGTTCCGATCGTCTTCAAGTAACGCCAGTCCCATTCCTTCTGCGCGCGCAGCATCGGTTCCTGATGCGAGGTGCCCATGACAATGCCGTAGTCGTCGGCCAGGCGCGCGTTGGCGGGATCGTCTTCATTAAAGGCATTGTTCCACATGGCGGGCCAGAGATAATTGGCCCGGAGCCGGAGCATGAGCTCAAAGAGACGTGAGTAGAATTCATGGCCGTAGTTCGCGATGTTCGCCGGCGCGTGCGGATTGGCCTCGGGCGTGACATTGCCAAATTTCGCACGGACCCAGTTGGTGAGATCCGGCGCTTCATCGTTCAGGAAAATCCCGCGGTATTTCACGGAGGGCGAATCCACCGCCAGGTGGACAGGTTTGAGTGAAAGTGAATCGCGGTGCTCTGGCGTGACATCCGCCCACCAGTACCACGGAGATACGCCGATCTGTTCGGAAATTTCGTAGACTCCGTAGATAGTGCCGCGTTTGTCGCTCCCGGCGATGACCAGAGCACGATCCACACCAGGGAGGGGCTGATCGATGGTCTGGATGAGGAACGATTCCCATTTCCCGCGCAGAGCGGTCACGTCGAGCTTGCCGGTTGTGACGAGTTGATCGATCAATTCGCTTTTTCCCACGGTGCCCACAATCACAACGGTCTTCGCGTTGGCGGGAGTTGCCATGGAATACGCCGGTTTGATCCCGCTGACCCGCTCGATGTCCGCTTGTAAATCCTGCGCGGCCCGCTGCACCCCGGGCCAGTCATGGGCCGAAATAAAAATCGGCGCAGCCGTGCCTGATCGCACAAGGATGGTTTCGCCGGTGCCACCGGTGCCCAGCAGGGAGGGATCCACCAGCGTCGCGTGACCCGAATCGCAGCTGAAGATTATGAGCAGGTAGAAAATCAGAAAACGGGAAGCGCGCATCGAGGTAAGGGTGGAGGCAAAGTTTCTCCTGAAGACTCCGATTTGCAATGAGGCGGGGGAGGATTTCCCCCGGAATTTTGCGCTATCTTTTGCGCAATTATTCCGGAGACGGACAAAAAAGAACCCGGTCCCTTGTGGGGACCGGGTTCGGTCAAGTCGCGGTTAGAAGGAGAAGGTGTTTCTCAACTGCCATTCCTGAACCGGCGCGATGCGAGCCGCCGCCCAGGTGTGGCCATCAGGTTCAACGGAGATTGGAATGAGCTTATCGTCCTTTCCAACATTGTAGACGTTGAGCTGAATCTTCCAATTGATCTTCGGCGTGATCTTACGCTCATAACTGAGCCAGAGATCAAGTCCGTCTTCCGACGGTCCATAGTAGGGCTTCGTGAGATCGAAGCTGCCCTTGCTGGCATCCTTCGGGTCAGGAATAACCGGATAGCCGATAACGACCTTGTCCTGCCAGCGATAGCTGGCGCCCACGCCCACACCCTTCAGGAAATTGCGGTCGAAGGTGTAGTTTGTGACGATATTGTAGCGCCATTTGCGGAGTTCGGAAGCGGCCGAACCTTCCTGAAGCTTCAAGAGCGTGTATTGGCCACGCCAGTTGGCGTAGGTCTGACGCACCTCGTTGCCGGCGGAATAATCACCATTGAACTGGCGCATATCGCCCGCGACTCCGGACATCTGTTGATCCATGTATGTGACCAGTGCATCAAGCACCGGGCCACCGACATTCGTCCGGACGGCCGTGGTTTTGGCGGCATTGAACTCGAAGCGCCAGTTCCTCGTCGGATTGGCGGTAAACTCGAATTCATAACCCTTCGACTGGGTGTCGGCGGTTACTGAAAGGCCCGACGGAGCGACGGCGCTGTAAGGTTGCAGCGACGCGATAGCCGGTGCGAACGCCGCGTTGTTTTGAACCGGTACCGTTCTTCCGTCAGTGGAAAGCTCGGTGTTGGGCCCGAGTGTTTTCTCATAGGTGGTGCGATCGGTCAGAGCCGATTCCGTGGTGGGGGAATAGCCCCACGCGCTGAAAAAGCCCTTGGCCGAGAGGAATTTTTGGATGTCGTTCCAGGCGTTGATCGAGGCGTCGCCATGGGCGGCGGCCTGGGCCGCGGTTTCAAGCGTGGACCCCGTGACGCCCGAAGCCGGGCTTCCGGTGATCGAGGCGGTCGGACGGCCTGCCGCATTCACATAGGCGGGGTGCCACCAGTAACGCTTGCCATTCGAAAGATCCGTCTGTTCGCGGGTATCCCACGTGTAACCGTTGAGGCGATACAGGAATACATTGCGGAATTTGAGACCTTGGGTGATGGTTCCGGCCAGTCCGTCCAGACTCAATGGCGTGGACGCGCCTGCGACACTGGTCTCGTATTTAATGGCGCGCAGCGTGTACTTGTTGTCCTTGGTGGACAGCACTACACCCCAATCCTTGGTCGCTCCGGTCGGGTTGGCGATCGGCTTGCCGTAAATGTCGACACGCAGATCGGTGACCTGGAAGTTGTTCGACTTGTTGTACGAAAGACTGATGTTGATTGGCAGAACGTCGTGCTTGTCGAACAGTTTGTTCAGGTGCACGACCACGCCGCCGGCGGTCGAATGATCCTTGAAGATCTGGTTTGTGGGAAACGCATCCGGCAGTTTGTAGATGTCAGGCTGGATGTTTAGGATCTGGCGGTTTGAACCCTGACCCAAGGCGGTGATGTTTTTGCTTTTCACCTCATCGTAGCGCCAGCCGAGCGTGGGCACGATGGCGTCATTCCACAGAAAACCCTGCCAGGAACCCGCGTAGGATTTCGTTACCCGCAGAGACTTGGACGCCCCGGTCAGAAGGCTGGTGTCCTGTCCGTTGTTGTAACGGAGAAGATTCATCTGGAAGTTATTGTTCCAGCCAATGTAGTTGGCCGGGTTCGAAGCCTGGGTATAGCCCGAGTAAGCAGGGGCACCCGCCGTGCTGCCGCCGTTCGGACCACCGGTCGCGCTAAACATGGGCTGCAAACTGGCCGGAACCGTCCACGGATCATTGAAGCCGACGCCCACCGGATTGGTCCAGGTTGAGGCAAAGTGATAAACGCTGCCGTCCTGAAGAGTCACCGGGGCCGTCAGGCCGGGGATGTTGGAGCCGGCCGCCGTGGCGTTGTTTGCGATGGATGAGCCGAGATAAATGATCCCGGTTGGCGGGCGGGCGCTGGATCCGGAAATGCCGGTCGTGCTGCCATCCGTTTTGCTCCAGTAGGCATCCCAAGCCCGGCTGGTTCCGAACATCTGCCACTTGAGATTTTCGGTATTGTATTTCTCATCGGCGTAGACGCCGTTAAAGCGATGTTTGCCGAACAATTTCACGAGAAAATCGTTGTGCAAAAAGTCGGATGAACGAACCTCGCCGAAGAGCGATGCCCGCATGAATTTGCGATCGCTTTGATAGGAGTTGCCGCCGCCCGGACCGCCGACGACAAAAGGCCGGCCATAATTGGGGTTGGCGGTGAGATCCTGAAAGTTTTTCAAGACGTCGATGTTAAGGGTCGGGTTGGTGATCAGGTTTTGGCCGCCGCGTTTGTATTTCTGGCGATCAAAACTCAGCTCCACACCCACGCGGTCATCCCATCCGGTCTGGGAGAGATCGATGTTATAGGCGTTCCACTTTTCGAACTGCGACGCCGTGGGACCGTCGATCAGGTTGTGATAGAAATCGAAAACAGTGGGATCCAGCAGGGACATTGTCCGGTACTGGCCATATTGGTAACCCGGCAGCTTGGCATTGGTGGCGTAGGAGGCGAAGCTGGTGAGTTGCATGAACTCATCCGAGTCACGCTGGCCGAGCAGGGCGTCACCCTGGCCGCCGACCGCTCCGGCGGTCGTGCGCCGGCCGGTGTTCACGAACCCGCCGTAAATCCGGTAGAGCTGGTTGGACGTGCCGTCGATGAACCAGTAGGGTTGCTGGCGGTTGCCGATGGAAGCGAGCCACGGGTTGAAGCCGACTTCGTTTGAGCCGACATCGAACGCATAGTTGACCGATTGTTTGCCCATGCCACCGGTTGCACTGGTGGTGTCCACTGGGCGGAACCACGCGGTAATGCTGTCGTTCGGAGGAGTGGTCCGGGGGCGATCCGCCTTGATATCGCCGTTTTCAAACTTCGCCTTGATGCTGGTGTGGAACGAGCGGTCTTTGAACAGCTGTGGGTCAAAGCGGATGGCGCCGTAGAAACGCTTGTCGTTTTGGAAGGCTTGATCCTGCTCATATTTCTGATCGTTCCACAGGCCATCCACGCGGATCGCCAGGACACCGGGGATGAGTTGTTGGTTTAGATCGATGCTGGTTCGCACACTGCCGTAGGAACCGGTGCGCGCTTCGATCGAGCCAAGATTGCGAAACTCGGCGTTACGCGTGGACGCATTCACGATACCGGCCGGACTGCCCAAACCGAACAAAATGGAGTTGGGTCCACGCTGGATATCGATGCGATCGACATTGTAGCCATCCCACGGAATGTCTGTGACAAAGAAGTCGCGGGTATTGTCGGCGGAAGCCAGGCCGCGTACGCGCTGGCCGCTGGTGGGTGAGCGCAGGATGGCCGTTTCGTCGACGCTCTGACCGTTGCCCAGGCCGGCGTAGGTCCCGCGTGTACCGGCCACTTCGGCATTGGTCGTATATTGGAGCAACGTGCTGTTGTCCGTCGCTCCGATGTCATTCATGAAATCCTTCGTGATGACCTGGATCGCCGAGCCAACGTCGGCGAGATCGGTGCGGATGCGGGTTCCCGCCAGGGTCTGGGTTGCCTGATAGCCTGTATCCTTTACGGAGGATACTTCAAAGGGTGAAAGCTGGATTACGTCCTCCTCCAGCTTGCGGGGAGGGGACGATGGGGTGGTGGTTTGGGCCAGGAGAGGCCACGCGCTGGCCAGTGCGGCCAGTGCGGTCAGGGGTCTTCTTAGGTTTTTGTTCATGGTGGGCTGAGATGGACAAGGGCAGATAAGGCTACGCTGATTTGAAACAGGAAAGCTTCTGCACGGTGCCGAGGTGCTTTTGGGGAGCGGGGTGGGGGTTTATCCGGGTCGGATGGACCGGTGTGGTCGCAAACAATAGGCCGGCCCCGACGAAATCAAAACGACCGTAAGTCTAACATTAGCAATTTTCGCTTTTTCCGGGTGGGGATTGAGGAAATTCACCAATGAATTCCGTTTGCACGCCGGGGCAATCGACGCCGGACGGTCTATAGTTGGGATGAAAAACGGCGCTGCTCGCTTGAGCCCGCCGGAGTGTTCGCTGTCTATCCGGGACGAAAGACCATGAGTGAACTTCGCGTAACTCTCGCCGACGTGGCCCGAAGGGCGGGGGTGCACGTGACGACCGTGTCCCAAGCGTTGCGCAATAATCCGGACATTGCCGAAGCCACCCGGCATCGCCTGCAGTTGCTGGCGCGGGAAATGGATTACCGGCCGGCCCCGTTTTTGCGGTCGCTGGTGGCCTATCGCACCCAGCGCACGCCGGGCCGGAAGGTATCGACGCTGGCGTACGTCACCAACTGGCATACGAAGTGGGGTTGGAAAAAGGTGCCGGCCCATGCGGGCTTTTTTGCCGGAGCGGAGGCCAAGGCGCGCGAGCTCGGTTTCAGGCTCGAGCATTTCTGGCTGCATGAACCGGGGTTTTCCCAGCAACAGCTGTCGAAGATTCTGGCGGCGCGTGGAATTCACGGTGTCATTGTTGCGTCGCACAGCCGCGAGCTGGGCGACGAGTTGCAGCTGGACTGGGATCAGGTATGCGCGGTGAAGATCGATTATTTTCCGCATGAACCGCGGTTGCACAACGTCACCAACAACCAGTGCAACATCATCCGGCTCGCCATGCGTCGGTTGATCGCGCTTGGCTACCGACGCCTGGGTTTCGTCGTGCATCGCGGTTGGAATCATGCGGTCGACAACAACTGGACTGCGGGCTACCTCACGGCCCAGCAGGAGCTGGCGCCGGAGGATCGTCTGCCCGCGCATATTTTTCCCAACGCACTTCCTGTGGAGCGCTGGTTTCACGAGACCGATGCCTCGGTGCTGGCCGATGCGGCCCCATTCAGGCGATGGCTGGCGCGGTATCGTCCCGAAGTCGTGATCGCCAAGGCGGCCTATGTTTTGCCGCTGATCAGGCAGTTCGGATTGGAAATTCCCCGGGATATTGCATTCGCGAATCTGTTTTTGGAAAACGTCGACGGCAGCATGGCCGGGGTGCGGCAAAATCACGACATGGTCGGAGGCACGGCGGTCGAGATCGTCACCGGCCAGCTCACCCACCACAAATTCGGAGTTCCGGTGATTCCGATCAAAACCTATGTGGACGGAACGTGGTTTGATGGAGCGTCCTGCCCCCCCGCGGCTTCATCGGTGATTCGGGTGCGAGGCTGATGGTTGGGAATAGGAAGGCAGGATTTTTCTCTCACCTGCATGTCCATTCATCCGATCCGCCATCCGGGCGCCCGGGAACACCGGGACGTTTTTTTGAATCAACCGCCTGATCAATGCGATTGGTTCGTACCGGCTTTTACGCGGCAACCGCCCGGCGCCGGAGCACCGAGTTTTTCCGTGCGAATCCAGGCCGGACGTGTCACATTTTCGTCGTGAGCAAAGCACCGACCTTAACCGCCGAACACCGACGGCTTGCGGACGACGCGCAACGGGAAAAAAACTGGAAACGATGGGGGCCTTATCTGGCGGAGCGCCAGTGGGGCACGGTGCGGGAGGATTATTCCGCCGACGGTGATGCGTGGAAATATTTTAATTTCGAGCAGGCGCGGAGCCGCGCGTATCGTTGGGGTGAAGACGGCCTGTTGGGCATCACCGATCGCGAATGCCGTTTGTGTTTTGCCCTGGCCCTGTGGAACGGTCGCGATCCCATCTTGAAAGAGCGTCTGTTTGGTCTGACCGGGCCGGAGGGAAATCACGGCGAAGACGTCAAGGAGGCGTATTTTTATACGGCGAGCACACCGACGCACAGCCACATGCGCGCGATATATCACTACCCGCAGCGGGAGTTTCCCTATGCGCAGCTGCGCGAGGAGAATCGGAAACGCGATCGCACCCAGCCGGAATTTGAGCTCGGCGACAGCGGAGTGTTTGCGGAAGACCGCTATTTTGAAGCGGTCGTGGAATACGCCAAGAATGGGCCGGATGACATGGCCATCGAAGTTACCGTGACAAATCGCGGGCCCGAGAGTCAGGAACTTCATCTCCTGCCGACGCTGTGGTTTCGCAACACCTGGTCGTGGGGCTGCCGTCACGAGGGCTGTGAAGTCAAACCGCGGATGCAGGAAGTGTCGCCAGGGCGCGTGCAAACCGATCACTCCAGTCTCGGCCGTTTTTTTTGGGAGGTGGAATCCGTGAACGGTTCGCCCCCTTTGCTGTTGTTCACCGATAACGAGAGCAATCTGCAGCGCTTGTTTAACGGCCGGAACGCGAATCCCTACGTCAAGGACGCGTTTCACGACTATGTTGTGGGTGGAAATCAGGCCGCGGTGAATCCGAAGAAAAAGGGCACGAAGGTTGCAGCCCATCAAATTTTCTCCATCGCCCCCCGCGAGAGTGTCACGATGCGGATGAGGCTTTTTGCCGATGCGGCCAGGCCGGCCGAGTCATTCGGAAAAGCATTCGACGCGGTGGTCGCGGCGCGGAGAAAGGAAGCGGATGAGTTCTACGACATGATCCTGCCGGTAAGCATTGCTGGCGATCAACGCCATGTGGCCCGCCAGGCGTTCGCGGGTCTGCTCTGGTCGAAACAATTTTATCATCTCGTCGTGAAAGACTGGCTGGCGGGCGATCCCGACCAGCCTCCGCCACCTCCCGAACGCAATCAGGGAAGGAACTGCGACTGGCCGCATCTGTTCACGCGCGACGTGATATCGATGCCCGACAAATGGGAGTACCCGTGGTTCGCCGCCTGGGATCTCGCGTTTCACATGATTCCGTTTGCACGGATCGATCCGCACTTCGCGAAGGAACAGCTCAATCTTTTCCTGCGGGAATGGTACATGCATCCCAACGGCCAGATTCCCGCTTACGAATGGAATTTTTCCGACGTGAATCCTCCGGTTCACGCCTGGGCGTGCTGGCGGGTTTACAAAATGACCGGCGCGCGTGGCGAGCGTGACCGGTTGTTCCTGGCCCGCGTGTTTCAGAAGCTCGTGGTCAATTTCACCTGGTGGGTGAATCGGAAGGACCCGAGCGGAAATCATTTGTTTGCGGGAGGATTTCTCGGCCTGGACAACATCGGCGTGTTTGACCGGTCGAAGCCGTTGCCGACGGGCGGGCAGCTGGCTCAGGCGGATGGCACGGCGTGGATGGCATTTTATTGCGGCACCATGCTCGCGATGGCGTTGGAGCTGGCGGAGGGTGATCCGGCCTACGAGGACATTGCCTCGAAATTCTTTGAACACTTTGTCGCCATCGCGGATGCGATGAACAACCTCGGCGGCACCGGACTCTGGCACGAGGAGGATGGATTCTACTACGACCAGCTTTTACTCGACGGGAAAACGTTTCCGCTCCGGTTGCGGTCGTTTGTCGGAATCATTCCCCTGTTTGCCGTCGAATTCATTGAGGAGTCACGTCTGGATTCGCTGCCCGGGTTCGCGAAGCGCACCCGGTGGTTTTTGCAGAACCGCAAGGATCTTTCCTCGCAGATCTCGTACATGGCGGAGGGGAAGTCCGACACGGGGAGGCGCCTGCTGGCGATTCCTTCGAAGGTGAGACTCGAACGGGTGCTTCGCTATGTTTTCGATGAA
>JBEHXD010000001.1:0-62169 GCA_048498875.1 Verrucomicrobiota bacterium | reverse complement strand
GGGCCAGATGCGCACGAACGTCCCCCGGGTTTGCCTGCACTGCTTTAACGAACGGCGCCGCTTCCAACTGCAATTGCGTCGCCGGCAGCAATCCCTTGCCGCCTAAAAACAAGGACAGCGATGCGCCCAACGCTTGAAGATAAGAGGCGGCATCGGCGGGCGGGTGGTAGGGAAGTCCGCTGCCTTCAGGAAAGGCCGTCCACTCCATGTAGCCGCGCAATTGCTCGTGAATCTTAAGCAGGCCTTCGTTGGCCGTCGAAGGCGCAAACCGCACTGAAAAAGATTTAAGTTCGCGAAACTTCTTCACCTCCCAAATTCGCACGCCCACCTCGTAGTCCGCATTATGGACCCGCATCCAGCCGGCCACAATGTAGTCGAGTCCTTTGCCGGCGGATGTCTCGTTGAGCTGCCGTAAATTTTCCGCCGTCCACTCGGTTGGGAAAAGGGCGTAATGCTCCTGGCCCATCAGCCCGAGCGCCGCGACGGCCTCATAACCGACACTGTTGAAAAAAGTTTCCGCCATCCACAGCGCGAATCCACGGCTCAATCGTCCGTTTTCATCTTCCGGTTTGGTGGCGAGATCCATGACTCCCGCCATGCCGGGCATCGTCAGCTGGGCAAAGGCGACCCGGCGAAGTTTTCCGCCCGGAGTCGGCAAAAGCGCGCCATGTTGCGCTTCCAAGCCATAGGACCAGATCGGTTTGCTGATGCTGACCAGATTGATTTTCTTTTCTTCAGCTCCCTGATGATGACTGGCAGCGCTGGTCGCCTCATCCTCGCTGATGAAAATCTCGGAAAGCGCCTTCGAAAAGCCAATCAGGCGCGCCTCCAGTTCCGGACGCTGCAGCGAAAACAAAAGATCGAGCAAATGCTGCGCCGACTCCGTGTTGCGCGTGGCCAGATAAGCCTGGAGTAGGTTTACCCCGGCGGCCGCTCCGTGTTTCTCGACGTCATAACGCGGCGCCAGCAGCTCAATGATCTCGCGCACGTGGCCGGTGGTGCCCAGATCCGCCGAAATCGTGACCAGAATATCGGACCGCTCCGCGGCAGCAGGAAGCACCTGCTCGTAGATCGCCATCGCCCCGGCGAGATCCTGTGCCTTTAATTTTTCGCGCGCGCTCGCGAGCAAGGGCATGATGGCACCCGCCACCAGCGGCTTTTTTTCCGCTGCGGGCTCGGGAGCCGGAGCAACCGGTTCAGGTGATGTTTTCTTGGCGGCGAGTCGGTCGAAGAATCCCATTCACCCGCCAGCAAACTAAACTCCGCCCGCGAAGCGACTCGATTTTCTCGGCAAATAGCCGTCCGCCAGGAAGCGATTTCCGTTAAACGGCGATGGAATCGAACACCCGCACGCGTTCCCAGAGGTGGGAACAATCAGCGATAAACTTGAGGTGCAGGGGATGCTTTTGATAAACCGCCTGTCCTTCAAGATCATCAAAATAAAGCAACTCGGAAGCGCTGTAGCTCGATTCCACCACGTCGCGTTTTTCGGTGCTCGCCGGCACCCCGACATGGATGCCACGCACGGTTTCGATCTGGCGAAGAGTGCGAATTCCCGCGATCAATTTGGTCAGATCCTCCTTCGATTCGGGATTTTTCAGCCAGAAAAACACATGATGTACGAGCTTGGCGGAGGGAGAAGACATAAGAGAAAGGGTTTGGAGATTCGTTCCATCCACGCAATGCAACGGATCGATTGAGTCAAGAAACACGACCGGGCGGTGTTTTCAAATCTGGCCATGCCCGATTCCTGTCATTCTGAGCATCGCGAAGAATTCACGTCGGGCGGCGTTAGCGTGCTTTCAACTGCTCCATCACCCGTTCTTTGAACTTTAGCCCCGGCAATTCACGCCATTCGATCGCCGGTGACCCGAAATAACTTTGCGAATTGCGCGCGCCCCAGTCCGTCGTGGCAATTCGATAGCGCTTGGTGGGATCGATGTCGGTCGGTCCGCTTGCAACGAGAAATTCGCCCTGCCGTTTTTCAAAGGGCACATCCACCCCTTGATTCGCCGCCACCATCAGTTTTTGGAGCCGCGCACCCTCCACTTCCGCTACGAAAATTGTCCCATCGAAACGAATGCAGGCATCGAATTGCAGTCGGTCGATTGGCCCCGCGTGAAGTCCGGCGCCAAACGTTGTGTTGCCCACAAACGCCGCATCCGTCCGGGCCGAAGTCGCGAGCAGCCGGGTCATCCATTGGGCCGCTTCTTGCGGCGACTTGGTGGTGGAGACCTGGCCAACCAACTGCGTGTCTTCCGGAGTCACATATTTTTCCCGAACCTCGCGGATAAAATCGGCCAGACCGGCATCCGCCGCACCATCCGGTGAAATGGGCACTTGTTCCACATCCCATTTTGACAACCCGGAAGAATCGCGACGCAACCAGGCCACGGAAAGAAATTCGTTCCATGCGCCCGAATGGAAATAGACTCCGCGCCCCATCGGATGGACAAAACGCAAATGATCATGTGCGCCCGCAAACAAAGTACCCGCCGGCACCAAGGGAAGCATTTCCCGATCGGCATTCAGCCCTGCGTGACTCATGACGACCGGCAGGGAATTGGCATTCAAAAGCACCGGAAAGTTTTGTTTCGCCCAAACCACCGGATTGGAGAGATCCAACGCCGGCCTCACCGCGGCGCGGTAAGTCGCGAGATGATCCGTCGTGACTCCCACGATCGAAATTTTCTCCCGGCCCAGCGCGATCGTCACAACCGTGGGTGCAAACGGATGCCCCGTCGAGTGATTGACGATGTTGCCCACCACTTTCACGCCGGTCGCTTCGATTCGTCGAACAGTCTCCTCGAGATCATAAAATTCCGGTTCGTGATTGCCGAGATTCAGGACCGTGGGTGCGCGCTTCGCGAGCGCGGCAAACTCGGCAAGCTCCACCGCTCCTGCGCTGCGTCGCGCGATGACGTTGCCGTACTCAAAGGTGTCGCCGTCGAGCAAAATGGCCGACGGAATTCCGGGATTTTCACCTTGTATCCGATCAATCAATGCAACCAGCTGCGCCGTTCTCTCATACGCGGAGTGTTGATCACCCACCACAAAGACTACCGCCTCCGGCTGATCATTTTTTACCTCGCCCGGCAGGTGCACGGCCAAAGCCATCAGGGCAATCGCGAAAAACAAGCAGGTCTGGCGCGTCATGCGGATACGATTGGGGCCGGGTCCATTGGGAGCAAGGCCGGGTCAAAGCTGCTTCAGCGTGGTGCCGCGAGTTCGTTGGGCTGGAGTGCGCCCCGCACGGCAATCGTCGCCAATACCTTGGGCACGTACATGCGCGTTTCCGCCGGTAGCAGACTCGCGATCTCCGCGTATGTTTTGGCTTCTTTTTGGTCGAGCGTGCGGCGGATTTTTCCCGGTCCGGCATTATAGGCCGCAAACGCCAGCGGCCAGTCGTTGAAGCGCGCGTAAAGCTGCTTCAGGTATTTGGCCGCCGCCCGACTGTTTTTTTCCGGATCGATGCGTTCATCGGGCGATTTGGCGTTCAAACCCAATTCCCGCGCCGTCGCCGGCATCAGTTGAAAAAGACCGCACGCACCGACCGGGCTTTTCGCTTCGGCGTTAAAGGTGGATTCCACTTCGGCCAGCCAGGCAATTTCCGGCGGCAGACCGGAGTCGGCAAAAACATCCTTCAACATAGGCAGCAAACCCGCCGCGGCCGACGGCACCGGACGCGCCTGAATCCGGTTCAACCAAAGGGCATAATGCGGAATACCTAGCGTGGAAGCCGTGGGAGCGGGCAGGGAAGGGTTCTTGGCCGCCTGCTGCGCTGCCTCGATGTAATCCAGACGTTCCTTCAGCCAATCCACATAGTCCTCGTAACCCGGCAGGACTTGAAACGCCGCCAGAGCAGTGCGCGCCTGAGGCTCATAAGCTGCGAGTTCATCCAAGCGATTGTTGTTCAGCGCACTTTGCAGGTGGACGACAAAATCGTTCCACTGATCACGGCTGGGAAATTCCAGGGATTCGTCGCCATCGGTCTGCGCAAATTCATCGAAAAGCTCCTTGCCGGCCTCATAAAGTTTGTCCGCCGCGGCAGATTTAGCCGGCGCCGGTTCGGCCGCGACGAGTCGCGCCACCAACAGGCTGCTCAAGACCATGAACTTGCCCAATTTCATACGAGGACGGACATGGGATCGGACCTAAAGTTGCACCGAGTTCCATCAAGGCAAGGGAATCCGCGTTTGACCCCGCCCAACCACGGGATAATCAGGTCCGTTCCGCCCCATGAATCGGGTTTTCATCAAGACATTCGGTTGCCAGATGAACGAGCGCGACAGCGAGGCCGTCGCGGCGCTTCTTCGCGCGCGGGGCTACCGGATCGTCGCGGACGAAGGCAACTGCGACATCATGTTGCTCAACACCTGCAGTGTTCGCGACGCCGCCGAGCAGAAAGCCATTGGCAAGGCGGCCGCCGTTGCTGGCCAACGACGAAAAAATCCGGATTTCATCCTCGGGATTCTCGGCTGCATGGCGCAAAACCGCGGAGCCGAGCTGCTCGATCGACTGCCCGATGTGGACCTGATCGTCGGGACGCAGAAATTTCACCAGGTCCCGGACTATCTGGACAATCTGCGTGCGGCCCAAGCCTCGGGCATCCCGCTGGCCCAACCCATCGTGGACATCGCGGAGGAAGCCGGCTCTCAAAACACGATTCGCGACCACGTGCTCGAGGAAAAACAAGTATCGGCGTTCGTCTCGATTCAGCAAGGGTGCAACATGGATTGCGCCTTTTGTATCGTGCCAAAAACCCGCGGAGATGAGCGGTCGCGGCCGATGGACGACATTGTCCGCGAGTGCGAACAGCTCGCTGCGCGCGGCGTGAAGGAAGTCACTTTGCTCGGTCAGATCGTGACCAGCTACGGGCGTCGCGATTATCAGCACACCGGTGGAATCACCCCGTTTGTGCAACTGCTCGAACGGGTGAACGCGATTCCAGGAATTCAACGCATTCGTTTCACGTCGCCTCATCCCCGCGGCTTCAAGGAGGATTTGATCGCCGCCTACGGCCGGCTGGAAAAATTATGCGAGTACGTCCATTTGCCGCTCCAATCCGGCTCCAACCGCATCCTTCGGGCGATGAACCGTCCCTACACGCGCGAACGCTACCAACAAATCGTGGAGGATTTGCGCCGGGTGCAGCCCGAAATGTATTTTTCCACCGACGTGATCGTGGGTTTTCCCGGCGAAACCGAGGAGGATTTCGCCCAAACCCGCGAGCTGTTTGAAGCCTGCAACTATGACATGGCTTACGTCTTCAAATATTCGATTCGCACCGGCACGCCCGCGGCCGTCCTTGAAGACCAAGTGCCGGAAGAAGTGAAGGAGGAGCGCAATCAGATCCTGCTCAAAATTCTGGCCGCCAATTCCGACCGTCGAAACGCTATGCTGGTCGGCACGACGCAGGAAGTGTTGGTGGAAGGCCTCGACAAAAAAGGGCTGCGCTACATCGGCCGCACCCGCGGCAACCGCGTGGTTCATTTCGACGCCAACGAACGTCTCGTCGGCGAACTCGTTCCCGTAAAGATTGACCGGGTGACCACCGCCGTACTTTACGGCGAACTTGCGTTGCAGGAATCGCAAGTGATGAGTGACAAGTGACCCGCTTTCCTTTCATCTATTGTTCCGGCCATTCCCTTACCTAATGTCTCTCTTTCTCGCCACCCTTTTGCCCGGTTTGTTTCTCATGCTGCTCGGCGGTTTGCTGCTATGGAATGATCCCCGCATCGGTTCGACGGCGCGCGCTTTGCCCCGTTCCAATCGCGCCGCCTGGCTGTTTTTTGGCATCGGCGCCGCGTGGTTTGTCTGGCGGCTTTCGCATCTCGGGGAATCTGATCTGATTTTCTTCAAAACTCCCCAGCCGGTGATGATCGGTTTTGGTGTGC
Source organism: Verrucomicrobiota bacterium (assembly GCA_048498875.1). Classification (GTDB taxonomy): domain Bacteria; phylum Verrucomicrobiota; class Verrucomicrobiia; order Opitutales; family Opitutaceae; genus Lacunisphaera. Next base: position 56,272 of record JBEHXD010000001.1, on the reverse strand, counting down.
TCGCCCTGCTTTCCTTTATTTACGCCCCTGATTTCCTCGCGGTGCGCGGGCTGAGTGTGCTGATGCTGCTGGTGGCCGAACCGCTGCTTTATTCCGCCTATATGGAAATCCAATTTCCGCAGCGCCGGATCATGGTCGCTGCGGTCTACATCGGATTGACCCTGGCATTATATCTGGCCGCCGCGCCTTACCGACTGCGCGATTTCTTTGAGTGGCTCTTCCGCCAACCCTCCCGGGCCCGCCTGGTTGGCGCGATCATCCTGGCTTATGGGCTCGCCACCACGGCGTCGGCCTTTACCTACTAGTCCATGGCCGCGACTGCCCCGTCGAAAACCGCCCTCATCGTTCTTGCCGGCCCGGCCGGAGTAGGAAAGAGCACTTTGTGCGATCGCCTGGTCAACGAAGTCCCGGGATTTGAACGGGTGATCACCGCCACCACGCGTCCGCCCCGGCCCAATGAGCTTAACGGTCGCGATTATCACTTTCTCAGCGAAGCCCAATTCGATGCCCGGCTGGCGGCGGGGGATTTTCTGGAGTGGGCGCACATCCACAAAAAGCAGCAACGGTCCGGGGTACTGAAATCGTCGGTGCTGGATCGACTGCCCCACACCAGCCTGATCATGAACATTGATGTTCAGGGAGTGCGCGCGGTGCGCGCCGCTTCCCAGTCGATCCCGTTGCTGCGGGAAAGAATGATCACCATGTTTGTCGCCCCCGATTCGATGGAGACTTTAAAGGAGCGGATGCTCGGGCGCGGGGCGATCAGCGACGCCGAACTCGAACGACGTCTTCAAAGTGCGGAAATGGAAATGGCCGAACGCAACTCCTACGATTACGTCATCCACAGCGCTTCGAAGGAGCAGGATTTCCGCGCATTGCTGGACTACTGGGAACAAGCCCGGAGCAAAATAGCCTGATCCAGACTACTCCGCGGCCGAGCTCGCCGTGTCCGGCAGATAGCACCGGGAACTGCGCTGCCCAAAATTCAACGCGCCTGTGACTTCGCGCGATTTTTATATTCCTCACTGCCGCGCAAGGCATCGCGCACGTCGCATTCAGTCCAATTCTTTTCGAGCAGGCATTTCCGATAATTGTTCAGCCCACCCTCGTCCGCGTTACGGCCGAGAATATCGAGATAAGCGCGCCGCACAATTCGTTCGGCCCATTCGCGGCGAAATTCGTCACCATGCACGAGCTGGTCGCGCAGCATCGCTTCCGTCCAACCCTGGTCGATCATGTAGCCGCGATAACGGCGTACCGTCGCTTCATCGGGATCGCGACCCAGCTGGTCTTTGAACGCCCGCCGGATGACCACGTCGTAATCAATCTGACGTCCCCGGTCGGGCGGACGCCGGCGGACTCCTTCCACTTGGATCGAGGAAATCCGATCGTTCCAGCTGACCTGGGAATTGCCCGGCAACAACCGGCCCGTGAGGTTGCGGACGCTTTCGGAAAGCCGCATCGCCGCGCCACGAAAACGCGCGTTTTCATAAACCACCACCTGGGCGCCGCCTTCAACCCGGATGGACGAGACGCCGTCATTCAACGCATTTCCATTTTGGAAATGCTGGCCGGAAAAATTCTCAATGGAATCTCCCGGATAAAGCACCAGGGAGTCGCCACGGAAGTCCGCATGTTCGTACAAAATCACCCGCGGTTCCTCGCGGTGGTCCTCGTCGCGAGACGAAGCCCACCCACCGGCAACCAGACCGCCCAACCCGAGTAGAAATAACAGGCGTTTCATGACAAATGAGACGTAGGGTCGGAGCGGCTTATTCAAAAAAGTTGCCGGATTTCGGGCCGTTCCGACTTTTGTCATCGGCGGATTACGCCTCCAGCTGCGGGCGGGATGGCTCCGGCCAGTCGACGTGGAAGAATTTGCCCCGCGGCTGGTCGACGCGCTCGTAGGTGTGGGCGCCAAAGTAATCGCGCTGGGCCTGCAGCAAGTTGGCCGGCAGACGCGGTGCACGATAGCTGTCGTAGTAGGCGAGGGCGGAGCTGAAGGTCGGCGCCGCCACGCCGCATTCCGCGGCGAGCGAAACGACTTTGCGCCAGTTTTCCTGCGCCTTCTTCACCGTCTTGTTGAAATAGGGATCGAGCAGCAAATTCGCGAGGTCCGGATTGCGCGCGTAAGCCTCGGTGATCTTTTGCAGGAAGGCCGCGCGAATAATGCAGCCGCCACGGAAGATCTTGGCGATCTCGCCGAAGTTGAGTTTCCAGCCGAATTCAACCTGCGCGGTACGCATAAGCTGGAAGCCCTGCGCGTAGGAACAGATCTTCGAGCAATAAAGTGCATCGTGGATGGCAGCCAGCAGCGCTTTCTTGGAGCCGCGGTATTTGCGCCCGGGACCTTTGAGAATCTTCGACGCCGCAACACGCTCATCCTTGATGGCGCTGATGCAGCGGGCAAACACAGCTTCCGCGATGGTCGGCGCGGGCACGCCCATGTCGAGTGCGTTGGTCGAGGTCCATTTGCCGGTGCCCTTCTGGCCGGCGGTGTCGAGCACAACATCGACGAAGGCTTTCTTTTTGTTCGCCGGATCAGTTTGCTTGAGAATGTCCGCCGTGATTTCGATCAGAAAACTGTCGAGCGCACCTGTATTCCACTCGGCAAAAATCCCACCCATTTCGGCAGGTTTCATGCCGAGCAAACCCTGCATAAGCGAGTAAGCCTCGCAGATCATCTGCATATCACCGTACTCGATGCCGTTGTGCACCATCTTGACGTAGTGACCGGCGCCATTTTCGCCGATGTACGTGGTGCAGGGGACGCCGCCCGACACCGGCTTGCCGGGCTGCGCACCGGGGATCGGTTTGCCGGTCTTCGCATCAACTTTGGCCGCGACTGCTTCCCAAACTGGTTTCAATTCCTTCCACGCGGCGAAATCACCGCCGGGCATGAGCGACGGACCGAAACGCGCGCCTTCCTCGCCACCAGATACACCGGAGCCGATGAAACGAAGACCTTTTTCCTTGAGCGCCTTTTCGCGCCGAATCGTGTCGGTCCAGAGCGCGTTGCCACCATCAATGATAATGTCATCCTGTTCCAGCAACGGCACCAATCCATCGATCACGGCATCGGTGGCTTTGCCCGCCTGAACGAGAATGATCATCTTGCGCGGCTTCGCCAGCGACTGCACAAACTCCTGCAGCGTCTTCGAGCCTACAAGACCGCCCGGTGTATTGGGATTTTCCGCGACAAACTTGTCGGTCTTTTCAGTCGTGCGGTTGTAAACCGAAATTTGGAAGCCGTGGTCGGCTATGTTTAGCGCAAGGTTCTGACCCATGACCGCCAAGCCGATGAGTCCGATGTCGGAAAGATCTTTTGCCATAAACCCCAACGCTTACCCACTCACGCCCAAAGACCAACCCTTTTTTATGTCCTATGTTCAACGAGCGCCCTTGGGAGCGGTCTGCTGCTTGGCATTGTAGGATCCCGCGGTAGGGAAAAAGGGCGCGATATGATCGACGAGGGGGGTTAGAAACTTGGGTTCGTTGCGATTGTAAACCCAGGAGAAAAACAAGATCGACGTCGTCACCAAAACAATGATGGAGGCGATAATCTTGTTCATTTTCACCACCCGGCGGAAGAGCCACACCACCAGCACAAAAGCCAAAATCACACCGCCGATCTTAAGCCAGACGCCGGGAGGGAGCGTCTTGACCTTGTCCAAGGCGGATTGCGCAAGCAGCAGGGGCATACCCGATGAATTAGCCGGAATTGCAAGAGAGACGAGTCCTTTTTCCCACCCGGCCGCAATTCACCGACCTTTGACTTTAGAAATTCTACCCCCCGGAAAAATCAGGAATAGCGACTGGCGATCCCAAGATAGTCAAGTTGCCAGGCTTCCTTCCAGATACGAAAGCGGCCTTCCGGGGTGATTTTGCCGAACTCTTCGCGCTCAGCATGGGGCAGGAGATACCCAAGCTCCGTGTTGATCATCTCCATGTGCTGCTGTTGCTGGTTGATATCGTCGATCGGGTTGATCTCCCAAGGACGGGGAGTTTCCTTTGACCGTTTTAACCGTTCTTCATGTTGCGCGACCAAACGGGCCAGTTTGCGCGACCAAGGCGCCCGCTCCACATGCCAGTTTTCGGGATAGAATCCGCCAAAGGGAATATAGAGATTGTCAGTAACGTACCTTCGCTGACCGGTCGTCTGCGTTGCCAGACTGTAGCACACGGTGATCGCTCCGTTTTCCTGCGGCACAAACAGGACATGCAACCGCAGTGTATTGCCGGCGTTTTGATAAACCGACGCCCGCAACCAAATGCCGCCGCCCAGTTCCGCTTTCAGCGCCTGCACGTGGGAAAACTGGTTATCCCTGAGCCAGTCGCGCACCCGCAGCAGGCGCTTTTGCGTCGGCCATTCGTCGCCGCTGTTATTGACGACATAGCGGGGGAAAAGTGGCATCGGGCTCAAACTAATCGCGCTTACTTTCAGCCAGTTGAAACCCGATTCGAGCAGGAACCAAAGCAGGAATACCGCCGCGGCCACCGCCCAGAACGGCCGGTCGATCCAACCCATTTGTGCGTTGGTCTGCGCCATGAAAATTGCGAACAGGATCCAGCGCATCCAACGAATCGGAATCGCGAGCACCGGTGACGCCATCCGGAGATTGATATAGAACAGCAGCAGCAAAACCGCCACTGACGGGGCGAGCAAAACAGACAACGTTTCCGGCATCGGGAAAAGGGATGCTGAGGCTCCAGCCGATCAGCTGAGGCGAACAGGCATGATCACGCAGACGAAGCTTTCCAAGGTTTTGAAAACGCCCGGACTTACTTCATCCTTCAGTTCGAAAAATACCTCGTCCTTGGTGAGAGCCCGTAATGGATCCATCACAAATTGCGGATTGAATGCCACCTGCAATTCGGGCCCGCTGTAAGAAATCGCCATGGATTCGTGGGATTCACCAAAGTCCGGCGATGACGCGCTGATTTCAAGTAGGTTTGCCGAAAGCTTGATCTTGACCGAGTTCGATTTCTCCGAGGTCACCAAAGCCGCACGGTGCACGCATTGGAGGAATAATTCGCGCTCCAGCTTGATGCGCTGATGGGTTTCCTTCGGAATGACCTGCTGGTAATTCGGGTAGTTGCCCTCCACGACCTTCGAGAAAAGGTAAATGCTGTCGGTCAAACCACTCGTGTCCTTGCTGGTCTCGATTTGAAATGCCGCACGACGCTCGTTGAACGCGATCTTGAGCTTTTCGCCCTTGCCCAAGAGACGCAGCAATTCCGCAACGGTTTTCGCAGGCAGAATAATCGCCCCTGCACTTCCCGCCGGCACACTCACTTCCTTGCTTACAAGGGCCAGACGACGACCGTCAGTCGCGACCAGCGCGAGTTTGCCTTCCTTGAAATTGAAATAAACACCGTTGAGAATGTAGCGCGTCTCATCGGTCGACTGGGCGTATGATACATTGCTCAGCATCGTGGCGAGTTCGCCCTGCTCCAAGGTGAACGTCTTATCGTCACCAGAATCGGGCAGTTTCGGAAACTCTTCAGCTCCGATGCCCATGATCCGGAAATTCGATCCGCCCGACGCAATTTTCACCTGGTGGGTTGCCGACGAATCAAAACCGACATCCACGTTTGGAAGTTCACGCACGATGGTGGCCAATCGTTTGACCGGTAATGTGACCGAACCACCTTCCTTTACTTCCGCTTTGATTTTGCAGCGAATTCCCAAGTCGAGATTTGTGGTCGTCAGGGAAATGTGGTCTTTCTCCGCTTCGATCAGAACATTGCTCAAAATCGGCATCGCCGCCTTGGATCCCACAACATTGAGGACCTGCGCAAGGCCGTTGCTGAAGTGGTCACGATTGATCTTAAATTTCATCGAAAGTCAGGTCGGTGGGTAAAAAAGGAGCTTTTAACTAACAAATGATGATTAGAGATAGATTCAATAAGGAAGTATTCGTATTATTATGGTCTGCGATTTTCGCAATAACCTCTGATTCGTAGAGTAAACGGGGAAAAATTCGGGATGTGAAGCCGGTCTGAATAACCAAGAATAACCGCCGGGTAGTTCACAGGAGAAAGTTATTCAGAGCTTTGTTGCTTCATTTTCACAACCTTTCGGCGCAACGCCCGCATTTGGGCATGTCGTACGCCCCGCTGGTAGTGGGCAAACAGGCCATAGGCGATGTAGGTAAGAAAAATGAAGAAAAACGCCACCTCGCGAAGTTTCAGGCTTACGATCACACCGATAAAAACCCCAATGAACGTACGAAACCGGGTTTTCGTTTCCCAGTTGATTTGTTTGAAACTGGGATAGCGAATCGTACTTACCATCAGGAACGAAACGAGAATCAAAATCAGCGGCAGAGCCAGGGTCATCTGGCGCAGCTCCCGCGCATTTCGTGACATGTTGATCAGCAGCAAAACGAGGGAAGCCACGGTTCCGGCTGCCGCGGGAATGGGTAGTCCGAGGAAATCCTTGTGCGACTCGACTTCGGCCCGGTGCAGCAGGGGATTGGTGATCACATTAAACCGGGCGAGGCGAACCGCTCCACAGAGCAGATAAATGAAAGCGATCAGCCAGCCGAGCTCGCGGAACCACTGAAACTCCTCCCGCGGAGCCAAAATCAGAAAAAACATCATCAGGGCAGGCGCCATGCCGAACGACACCACGTCGGCCAGCGAATCAAACTCTGCTCCAAAAAGGGAGGTTCGGCCGCCCATGCGGGCCAGTCTTCCATCCAGGGAATCGAAAACAACCGAGGCCAGAATCAGCCAGACGGCCTGGGTGTAAAGATCGCTCCAGGAAAGTGTCGGATGAAGCGCGGCATACTCACCCCCGTCAGTGATGAGCCGGGCTTGAATACATTTGATCACCGCTCCAAACCCGCAGAACAAGTTTCCTGCCGTCATCAGATTCGGCAGAAAATAGATCCGGCTCGCCTGAGTGACGTTGTAGGGATTGTTGCGCTGCTCGAGATCCGACATGAACGGGGTTTATTTGGTCAGCCCTTCGAGATATTTCCAAAATTTCGAGTGCTGCTCCACCAATTGTTGTTCCGAAACCGGAAGTTTCATGCGGAAGAGCCAGTCCTCCATCGAGGCTTTGTGTAAAATGTAGTGGGTGTGGAGCGTTTCTCTCCTCACTTCGAAATAAAACCGGAAGTCGCCGGCCCGGAGACGATAGAAGTCCTTCCCATTTCGCGTGAATTTGCCCAAGGGCTCGCGTGGACGTTCCAAATCGGACGGGCGAATCTTGCTGATGGGCTCGATCACCTCCATCTGAGCCAGTTTGTCGAGCTTGTTGAGCTCGCGCATACTTTGTTCGGAAAAAGTGACCTGATACATGGCTTCTGAAAGAGTACGGATGGAGGGGAAAACGACCGTTTTGATAAACGGGCACGGGTGGGCTTGTAGCAACGAAAACCCTCGCTGTCTCGCCCTAATATTTGGGGCTGGGTTTTCACCGTTGAGCCCGGAACGTGAGTTTGAGTAAACAAGCTAACCCGGTTTGGGAAGCTATGCATACTTTGGCCAGATGTTTTGTGACGGTGGCATTGCTGATTTGCCTGGCGGCAATCGCGGGATGCCAACGTCACGAAAGGGTGAACCTGTCGGGAGCAGGCGATGACATCATCGTTGCCGGACAGGCTTATCACACGGGAACACGCGTGATCACCTGGGTGGAAAAGGGAGGTTATGATGGTTATCATGGTATAAAACCGCTTCTTCCAAGAAAGGCGTCAGGAAAGCACGAGGATCACGAAAGTGAAACCCGCCAGGAGTGGAACTTGGAAAACCTGCAGGGAATGGTCGATCAGTTCGTCATTCACTACGACGGCCATGGATTGAGCAAAGTATGCTTTTCCGTTTTGCAGCAGAGGCAGTTGAGTGTGCACTTCCTGCTCGATCTCGATGGCACCATTTATCAAACGCTCGACCTTCAGGAACGGGCCTTGCACGCCACAACCTCAAATGACCGGTCCATCGGCATTGAAATCGCCAATGTGGGTGCATTTCCCGCGGGAGATGCCGGACAACTTGATCGGTGGTATCGCAAGGACGCAAATGGACGGTCGCACCTCCAAATTCCATCAGACACCGGCGAACCGGGGCTTCAGCGCAGAGTGTTCAGCTGGTCGCCCATCCGGGCTGAGCCGGTGCATGGCCTCATCCAAGGCGAGGAATGGGTCCAATACGATCTTACATCCGAACAGTACGACGCATTGATCAAACTCACCGCGACCCTTTGCCGGTTGTTTCCGCAGATCAAAAATGATTACCCCCGGGACGACCAGGGAAACCTGGTGCGCGCCAAACTTCCCGATGATCGCCTGAGCCACTTCAAAGGCATTCTCGGCCATTATCATGTTCAGGCCAACAAGAACGATCCCGGCCCGGCATTTCAGTGGGACAAATTAATCGACGGTGTTCGCGCGCAATCCAAGGAGTGAGGTCAGCCGGGGGTTTTCCTACCGAAAACGGGATCAACCGTGATCAGCGCGGTGGCGGCCATCGAAGGAATCGCGGCGAGGCACACCCCAATGAAAAAATTCGGGTAACCCAGGTGCTCTTGAAACCAGCCGGCAACCATGCCCGGCAACATCATGCCCAACGCCATGAAACCGGTGCAGATCGCATAGTGCGCGGTTTTGTGTTCTCCCGCCGCTACCATCATCATGTAGACCATGTAAGCGGAGAAGCCAAAACCGTAGCCAAACTGCTCGATCGCGACGGCCCCGCTGACCACGTACAGACTGGCCGGCTGGACTACGGCGAGATAGATAAAGGCCAGGTTGGGCACCGACATCACCAACAGCATCGGCCATAAAAGGCGTTTAAGGCCGAACCGGGAAATCATATAACCGCCAAGGAGACCGCCCAGAATCAACGCCAGCGGCCCCACCGTTCCATAGACGAGACCAAGTTGTTCGGTGGTCAATCCCAGTCCGCCCGCCTCGCGCCGATCAAGAAAGAACAATCGGATTATCGGTAGCAGCAGGGCTTCAGCGAAGCGATACAGCAGTAAAAATCCCAAGACCGAAGCGATGCCGTCCTTCCTAAAAAACGTTACAAACGCCTCAGTAAAACCGATCGATTCCGTTCGCTCGCTGAAAACCGAACGATCTTCGACGGGGCGGGGCAGCCCGACCAGGTGGTAGAGTCCGTTGATTGCCAACCATGCACACAGAATCCAATACACGGCAGCCCACGCGTGGTTTAAATCGGTTCCTTTTTCAGCAAGTCGGCCAACGAACCAGACCAAGCCACCCTGGCCGCCGAGCGCCGCGAGTTTATAGAATGTACTGCGCACTCCGACAAACGCGGCCTGCCGGTGCGGAGGCAGGGCCAGGAGATAAAAGCCGTCGGCCGCGATATCGTGGGTGGCGGACGCAAACGCGATGATCAAAAACGCCGCCACCGACCACCGGAAAACATCGGCACCGGGCAAAAGCAGGGCGAGCAACCCGAATCCCGCACCCATGAAAATTTGCAGAACGACGACCCACCAGCGTTTGGTGCGGAAGCGATCGACCAGTGGAGACCACAGTGGCTTGATAATCCACGGAGCGGAAATCCAGCTGGCGAAAAAAGTAATGGTGGCGTTCGACGTGTTGAAATTCTTGAACATCACCACCGACAAACTGGTGACTGCCACATAGGGTATCCCTTCGGTGAAGTAGAGACTGGGAACCCACTGCCACGCCCGGTCCGGTGGGCGCAAAATCTTCTCGTGGGGGTCGGTGCTCAAAGGATTCGCGCGATGCAACGAGCGCGACCTTGGTTGCCCCTGAGCCGGCCTGCAATGCTAGAGACCGGGCGCCAAAACCATCAGAAAACCTGCTGCCGATACCTTGTCCCAAAAGCCAGCCGCGGTTTCGTGCGGAACCGAAACAGCGGGGGAAAAGAAAACCAGACTCAACTCTTGGCGATGGTCACCTTGCGCTCGCCGCGCGTTTCCCAGGTGCCGTCGAGGTGCACGATTTGCACCACACGGATGATCGTACCGTCCTTGTAGTTTTCGGTGACCACGGTCTGTTTCGACATGCCCACGCGGCTGGTCTCGGTCGTGACCTTCAGCGGTGCGATCTTGGGCGCGGTGGCCTTGGGCGTGGCGGTCATTTTGTCGGTGGCTGCTTGGGCGGAAGCGGCAATCGCGCCTAGCAGAAAAAACAGGGACACAGTTTTTAGGGAGCGATGATTTTTCATAATCCCTATACTGCGGCACGAATTTCCTGCACTCAATTGCCGGTTCCTATTTTCATGTAAAAACAGGCTCAATTTTTTGTAATCAGGTACCGGCCCGAAATCGTAAAAATCGATCTCCACCGCTGACTTACAAAATCGTCATCGTTGAAACCCGTTGATCGTTAAAGTCCTGAAAAACAGGGGCAAAAATAACGTCAATTCGACCGGTTGATCGCCGCGTCGATCGACCATTTTCCTCCGCCAAAAATCACCAGCGCGAGGGCAATGCCGACGGCCAAAATAAACAGTTCGACGCCTTCACCTTTTTGATTGCCAAACCAATTCATGAAAAATCCGTTGCCGCGCAGCTGCCACGCCGCACCGATCATGATGAGGGTGAGACTCACCGCCACAAAGCGTGTGCCCAAACCAAGAATCAGCAAAAGCGGGCCGAAAAATTCGCCCAAGATCACCAGAAATCCGACCAGCCAGGGTACGCCGACCGTTCCGGTGAAGTACCCCATCGAGCCGCTGAAGCCAAAGCCCCCAAACCAGCCAAGCAGTTTTTGTGCTCCGTGCGGAAACAACATGACGCCGAGCGCCAACCGGAGAAAGGTCGGCGCGAAAGAGTCGCCGGTGGCGACGAACGAACGCAGGAAGGATGATAGTTGCATATACAACTATAATCACCAATTTAATTGCATATGCAACTAAAAAGATTTTTCTGAGCCCATGAAGATGAATTTACCCGAAGGCCATCTGGAGGCCTGGCGCAAGTACTACGGTTCCTTTTGGAGAATATTTGCCGCCATTGAGACTGATTTGATCGCGGCCAAACTACCTTCGCTGAGCTGGTACGATGCACTCTACGAGCTTTATCTGGCCCCCGGGCGCCACTTGCGCATGAGCGAACTGGCGCGCAGCGCGCTGTTAAGTCGCAGCGGGCTGACCCGGCTCGTGGACAAGCTGGAAAAGGCAAAACTCATCGAACGCACTGCCTGTCCAAGCGACGGGCGTGTCCAGCATGCGCAGTTGACGGAGAAAGGCGTGGAATGCCTGCGAAAAATCTGGCCGGTTTACCGTGCGGGAATCGCGAACTATTTTGCCACCTATCTCAGTGAAATCGAAGCCCGGGAACTGCGGGCTGTTTTTGAGCGGATCCTCGCGGCCCGCGAACCGGCAAAGGCGGCCGACTGATCCTGTGGGGGAACGACCGGCGGGCGATCGCGGCTAATTACTGCGCGGAATCAAGCTCGTCGTGCAGGGCTTCCGCCCAGTTGGTCAGCGTCTTGATTTCGTCGGCGGTCAGCCGTGCTTTGGGATGGCCCCATGTGTAGGATGGCAGGGGCATGGCTTTTTCGGAAACGTCCTCGGAGATTTGCTCGAGGCGGGTGATGGCGCGTTTCGTGGGATAAGCGCCGAATTCGGAGAAGTTCAAGTTGTTCTTGCCGTCAGTCACGTGCTTGGCCAGCCACCAGCCCACCGGCTGAATTTCGGCATACCACGGATAGTGCGTGCGATTGGAGTGGCAGTCGAAACAGGCGCGCTCGAGCAGCGCTTTGACTGGGGCGGGCACGGCATATTTGACGGTGATATCATTGGCTCCCCCCGTCGCCCCGAGATTTTTTTCGGGGCGGAAAAATTGGGCGGCGATAAATAAAACGACGAAACCGATCAGGACTTTCTTAATCACGCGCCGAAGGAATCAAAGCGGGCGCCGGTCGCAACCGGCTTTTTGAGTCCTGGAAAGACCGTTTATTTGGCGCCCTTGGCAAAAGCTTCGTCGTCTTCGTCCACCTTGCCGGAAGTTGCCGGGCCGGATTTGGTACTTCCGCCTGATTTCCCGCCCGGAGAATCGAGCGGCGCCATCGTCGGTTCGTCGGGCAGGCGGCTGATGCGATCGTTGAGCGGCGGATGGGTCGAGAAAACCTTCTGCGTGTTTCCTCCGCGGCGTTGCAACTGGGTGAGCACCCCGCGCAATCCGCCCGGCGCGAAACCAGTCAGGCGGGCCAGATCGTGTCCGACCTTGTCGGCTTCATACTCGGTTTGCGGGGCATAGCCTGTCTCGAAAAGGGTTTTTGTGATCTGGCCTACGCCGAGGTCGAACTGCTGTAATTGCGAATCGAGCGCGCGGGCGTTGCCACTGCGTTTGACGAGCTGGCTGGTTGCTCCGGAAAGCGCGTCGCTTTTGGCGATGATGCTGAGGGCGTGCTTGCCGGTAACGTGCGCGATCTCATGCCCGAGAATGCCCGCGAGGGCGTCGTCGCTTGCGGCCAGATCATAAAGTCCCCGGGTGATGAACACATAACCCGCCGGTGCCGAGAAGGCGTTGACCGAGCTGGAATCGAGCACGGCAAAACGCCAGCTGAGTTCGGGGCGCGAAGAATAAGTGGCCAGCGCCCGCCCGACGAGATTGACGCGTTGCATGATGGCGTCGTCGCGAACGAGACCGCCGTATTTTCCCACGATTTCAAGGGCCACGGAGTCGCCGATCGCTTTTTCCTCCTCGGGACCGATGCCCGCGATGCCCTTCGCGACTTTTCCGAGATCCTTGGCAGTATCGATGCCGCGATTGATTCGATCATCGCCGCCTCCCACCGCCCGCCCCAGATCGCCCAAATCGAAGGCCTGCACCGAAAGCCCGGCGGCAAGTGCCACCAATGAACAGAAAAATGCCCGGTGTCTCATTGGTACTCTCCTTTTTTATGCGTCTTCATGTAGGTGTCGACCTGCGCCGGTGTGATGGCGCTGCATTTGTTGAGCATCCAGTTCAGGTCGCCGCTGGCGTTGCCGAGACTGCGCCGCTGGGAGTATTCGTCCGCAGCAGGCGTGAGCGGCCGGGCCGCGGCCGTGGCGGAGGTACTGCTCGCAAGCAACGGGGCGCCATCGAGCCCTTTGTTCTCGTCGGGCTTGGTTTCACTGAGATTTCCGGAAAACACCCAGCCGGCGGTGGCGCCGTCGCTCACTTTCAGCCAGCCACCCTGCACCTGGTCGACTTTGACTTTTCGTTGATATCCCAGCTTTCCCACTTGGGCGGCAGACGAATTAGGCTCGGAAAACAGTTTTGTTTCCACGCGCTTGGTGAAAGCAAAACCTCCCGCTGAAAAAGCCGCCTTTACTGAAACGGCGGCGACCAGCAGAAGGGCTGTTGTCCACAAACTCGGTGCAATGCGTGATCTCATTTTGAATCCAGCGTTAAGATAGGTTCCCAACCGGGAGGCGGGGGATTGATCGAATAGCTTTCAGATTCCTTCCGCAAACGGGCCGTGGTCAAGTCGCCAGCGATTATACCATCGGCCCTGGCAAAAGAAGCAGCGGCTTCCGCAAAACGACCTTCTACGTAGGCCTCGTACCCCGCGAGATAAACGGTCAGAAACTCGCGCTGGCGGGCGGACAGCTCTTCCTGCGTGCCAAGCACCGTGTGGACTTCGACGGCTTCGTCCTTGCCCTTGACTCGCAATCGGGCCAGCGGACGCGTGGCGAGCACGCCGCGGACCTGCCGGGCTGTGTCCTGTCCGATGAGAATTCCCGTTCCGAAGGCCTTGTTCGCCCCTTCCAGACGGGACGCCAAATTCACCGTGTCGCCCATGACTGTGTAATTTTTTTTCCGCTTGGAACCCACGTTCCCGACGATCAGATCGCCCGTATTTAGTCCGATTCGCACCGCCAGACGAACGCCGGTGGAAGCGGCGTAGCGGGCGTTGATTCCCTCAACCAGCTTTTGTGCGCCAAGGGCCGCACGGCAGGCGGCCACCGCGTGATCGGGTAGCGGCTAGGGAACGCCAAAAACCGCCATGACCGCATCGCCGATGTATTTGTCCACATACGCGCCCTGGTTGAGCAGGCACTCGCTGGTTTCGTCCAGGTATGCATTGACGATTTCAACCATCAGTTCGGGTTTGTCCTTCAATTTCTCCGAAAGATCGGTGAAGCCGGCCAGATCGGAAAAAAATACCGTGGCTTCACGTCGCTCACCACTGAGGTGGATGGAATCGGGATTGCGCACCAATTGTTCCACCACCCCGGGATCCACATACGCGCCAAACATCGCCTGGATTTCACGCTTGCGGGCCTGCTCGACCCAGAAGCTTTCGGCGGCAACGCCCAGCAGGGTTAGCAGCGCGGCCGCGACCGGTGTCGCTGGCGAAAAAAACCAACCGGCGGACAACAACGCGTACGAGGCGGGGATGATCAGTCCCACAAAAGCGATCGTACCCGCCACCGGTACCGTTAATCCAGGCCATCGGCCCGCCAGTAGCAGAAGAGTGATCGAAATTACCACGGCAATCACGAGCGACATCTCACGCGGTATCCCGGTGATGAAACCACCTGTCACCAGATTGGTCCAGGCGGTCCAGTGCAACAATACCCCCGGTTCCAATTTTCCCACCGGCAGGGGCTTGATGTCGAAGGTCCCGCTGACATTGGTGCCGACAAAAACGGTACGACCGCGAACCAAATCGAAAGCGCCGCCAGTCAGCTTTGGCTCAGCCGCCAGCGCTTGCGCGATTTTTTCCGGCGCCTGCTTGATGGCCTCGGCGGAGAAATCCCCGAACTGCTGTTTCAACCGTTCATACAACGGCAGGCCGGCGATGATAAAGTGTGACGCGGGAACAATCGGTACGCTTTTGCGCTTAAGCTCATCCAAGCCGCCATGCCAGCGAAGCAATCCTCCCGGTGACGTCGGAGGTTGGTCGAAGCCGCCAGCGGCGAGCGACTGGGGCGTGGAATAAGATCGCATCACTCCGTCTTCATCCGGTTTGAACTCCACATTGCCCGTTCGCGCCTGGTGAAAGAGCGCGGGATGAGCCTGCTCAAACTCCGCCGTCCAAAACACGGGTTGTTGTGTTTTTGTGGCCCCAAGCACGACGTGGGGTGAGGCGGCGGCGACGGCGCCGAGGATCAGATCGTCTTCCGCTTCACTGGCCGGATCAAAGAAAGTGAAATCCATGACGATGTGTTCCGCTCCCGCGCGATCGAGGGCGGCGATCAACGCGGCGAACGCATAACGGGGAAACGGCCAGCGCATGCCATATTCGTTCCGGCTCAGCGCCTCCATGGTGGATTGATCCACCAGGACCAATGCGGAATTATCCGGCAACGGCGGCGTGCGAAACGGATGCCGGCTGGCGAAGTCAAACCCGGCGCGATCCAGGGCCGGACTTCCAAACGGCAAAAGATGGAAGGCGGCGATCAGCGCGGCCACTGGCAACAGCCAGCGCCAGCGGAGAGCAGGGGACTTGCGCGCGGAAGGGGACAACAGGTGCGATTTGAGTCAGCTGCATCCCTCAAGGCAAGCGCGCCGGAGGTCGCGCTCCACCTTAAGAGACTGCCGCCTTGACGAGCGCACTGATGTCGGGCCGCAGCGTGATGCCAAGCGCCGCTTGTTGCGCGGCCGGACTCATTTTTCGCCACGTCTTCTTGATGATATCGATGAATTTTTCCGCCGGATAATCGGCGTGCTGTGCGGCAAAATCCTCAATTTCATTTTCCAGAAAAACCAGGCACGCGGCGTCTTCGAGCGCCTGGCTGCCCGCATTTGTCCTCATGCTGCTTTTGGAAACCCACGTCGCGACCTCGTCGGCTTCGGCGGCGTTTACTCCCGCTTGTGTGAGCAGCTCTTTCGCCCGGGCGGCTTGTTTCACGTAGAGGGAGCGCCGCCAGTTCAAATAACCCACTTTCCCCTCGGGAAACGACGCGCGCGGCACGCTCCAGCGCTCGAGGTGCTGACACCGGGCGGCGAGTCGCAGCAAAGGCGTGGCGTCAGGTACGACGCGCGCCACCCAGGTCTCGACGCGTTCGCCGTAAACCAATTCGGCCGGGCGTCCGTCCGCAGCCTTTTTGGGGTCGGCGGCGTGGGCGGCATCAACGAGTTCGCGGGCTTTGGCGTAGGCTTCCATGACGGCACTGAAGACAAACGCCAATCCGGGTGCAAGCCGCGTGGCGCAGGGAGTGTGGCCGGAAGATGGACGATTATTCGCGCAGCGATTGCCCGTGAACGAGGTCGCGGAAAATACCCGGCTGGCCCACGAGTTCGTTATACGTGCCATCCTGGGCGATCCGTCCGTCCGAGATGACCAGAAGACGATCGCAATTTTTCACCGTCGCGAGCCGGTGGGCGATGAAGATGACGGTACGGCCACCGAGATTTTTTTCCAGCGCGTCCTGGATGAGCTGTTCGCTGAGTGTATCGAGCGCGCTGGTGGCCTCGTCGAAAATAAAACAGTCCGGCTCCGTAAGCAGCGCGCGGGCGATGGCGAGCCGCTGGCGTTGACCACCGGAAAGCGACGACCCGCCTTCACCAACCAGCGCGTCGAGCCCACCCGGGAGCTTGGCGATGAATTCCCAGGCGTTGGCGAGTTCGCACGCGCGGCGGATGGCGTCATCGGTGGCGTCGGGCCGGGCGACCCGGACATTATCCCGCACCGTGGTGCGAAAAATAAAGGGATCCTGCGGCACCACGCCAAATTCCTTGCGCAGATCCCGCGCTTCGAATTTCCGCAGATCGATGCCGCCGAGACGCACCGAACCGGATTGCGGGTCGTAGAGCCGGAGCATCAGCTGCGCGAGTGTGCTTTTTCCGGCGCCGGAAGGACCCACCAAGGCAAGGCGTTGTCCGCGGGGAATGGTCAGGGAAAGATCGAGCAATACCGGCTGCCCGGGGACATAGGCGAACGTGACTTGGTCGAAAACAATTTCGGCCCTAGCCGGAACTTCGACCGCGGCCGTCTCCGTTGGATCAGGTGTGGTGCTTGGAGTATCGAGCACCGCACCGATGCGATTGATCGAGGCCTCGGCATTTCCCCACAGGCTGAAGGCCTGGAAAATGGTCTGGATCGGCCAGTTCAGCCCGGCAAACGAGGCCAGACAGGCGGCGATGGTGCCAAGGTCGATGTGGTTGCCGTGAAGATAGCGCCACGTGCAGGCGGCGAGCAGCGCGGCGAAGCAAAAATAACCGAAGCCTTCCTGCTTCATATACTCGATGTGGCTCAGCACGTCGCGTTCATAGGATTTCTTCCCGATCACCAACGCCTGCCGGTCGAAATCCTCGGCAATCTTTTCCTCCATCGCATAGAGTTTCACGGCCTTGTTGCCCCGCAGCAGATCCGCCACGCGGCCACTGACATCGCCCTCGGCGGATTGGAATTCGCTGCTGATCTTTTGCATTTTTTCGCGGGCGCGAAGCATCAGCGCCACATTGGCAAACGAGGTGATCATCAGGATCGAGGCGATCGCCCAATCCCAGATCCAGAACATGCCCAGAGTAGTCAGCGTCGTAATGATCGCCCCCGGCACCGACATCGAGGTGTGCTGGAAAAATCCCATGACGTTGTTCAGCGGCGATCCGAACAAATAGCTGAACAACTCCCCCGAGGGATGTTCGCCGTGAAAGCGCAGGCAAAGATGGTTCACGTGCCGGAAAAATTGACCGCGCAATGAAAACACCACCCGTTCACGCACCCAGGTGAACATCCGGTAACCGGTGTGCCAGGCCGCCATGCGCACGACCAGCGACACGGCCAGATAGCCGCCGATCAGCCAGCCAAGTCGCACCCAGCGTTCGGCAGTGGTGAGATCCTTGGGCTCCAGCACCTGCGAAAAAAGCCATTTTGGATAGACGTTCTGCAGGGCGATGGCCGCGCCGTGGATGCCATTCAGTACCAACGCCCCCACCAACAGCCAGCGATGCCGCAGGAAAAGCGGCCAGACATGGCGACGAAAAGCACTGGGTGCGGATGAGACGGGCATCGAAGTCTAGGTGATGATGAACCAACTCAAAACAGGCGAAACGAAAAGACAGAAAGTCGGACTGGATTCCGGGGTGTTTCGGGGGTGGCGCCAGCCAAACTTCTGTAGCAGTCACTCAGCCGGGTGAGAGTCCCGCAGGTGAAAAGACGACGGCGCACCGGCCGCAATGGGTGTAGCCACAGACCGCCGTTTCAGTCGATTGGCCGGCAGAGACACCTGCTTTGTTATTCTGAACGACCTGAGGAATCCATGGCAACGAAGGTGATGTTGCCTGCGCGTGCGTGGATTCTTCGCGATGCTCAGAATGACCTAAGCGAGAAACGCGGGATTTGTCTATGCGCCTGTCTTGGCGGCATTGGCCTGGTGATAGGCGCTCTCGTTATCGGGAATTGTCCAATTAAAATTCCACGTCGCGACAGCGGACCTCGAGACTCCGGATCAGAAGATTGCGGGTGTGCTCGGTAAGGCCGGCACTCGGCGCTTGAAGGACAAGGGCTGCGAGCTGATCAGGATTGCAGACGCGCAGATCGCGATGCGCGGTGCAGGTTACCCACCAACCCGGGAACGTCAGAACCGCACTCACCGGCACGCGCTGACCGACGAGCTGATAAATCCATTCCGCGAGCCATTCCGCCTTTTTGCGGGCAGGCACCAAGGCATGTGTATCCTGACCCCAAGGGTATACCAGCTGGTCGCCGTCGAAGATGATTTCCTGCGGCTTGCGGCCGGAAATGGCCTTCCGGCTGACCGGCGTGCTCGATTCGATCGCAAAAATACCGCTGGCGCCGATCACAATGTGATGAAGATTGCCGTCGTTCCCCCCCGCGTCGGTGGGGACGTCGTGGAAGATTTTGAAACCGGCAGGGACTAACGCGGCGAGACTGTCGTTGACGATGCGATGACCTTGCAGGGCCCGGCTGCAGGCGCGGCGTTCATTGAAGGTACGAAAGAGAAAATAGCCGCCAGCTCCCACCGTCAGCGCAAAACCCAAACCGGTGACGACCGGCACCACCAGACCATGTTCTTCCGGAGTCCGGCCGGCGATGACGAGCGCCCCCGCGATCAAAATCACTGAAGGTATTGTGCTGGTGGCGATCAGCAGCCAGCGGGCGCGGTCTTCCAGGGAATTGAACCGAACGCGGAGATGTTCGCCGGGCGGGCGCAACAGTTTCCCGGTGACGGGGGGACGTTCGCGACCCTGCCAGCGGGCGAGCGCAAGCAACGCGCTGTGGATGACTTGAACGAGCACAAAACCAGTGAGGATCGCAGGCAGGCCGAGAGGGTTCATGCCGGGCAGTTTCCCGTATCCGTACGGAATGACGCAAGAAGCAGACGGACCTGACGCGCATTTTGGCGAACCGTTTACCGTCGGTTAACCGGGTTTTTACCGCCGGCGGGGGAACCTTTTCACAAGCCGCGAAAAAGTGAAATTCAGCGGACCTCCCCTCGAATTTCGAAGACGAAAGACGCGTCCTTGCCCGCCGGCATCATTGGGGACAATTGCTCGAGTTCGATAAAAGGTTCGGAGCCTCCCAGATAAACCTGGCTGAAAAATCCCTTATCCGGCTCGGTGGCGGAGTCACCCGAAGTGGTCACACGGCTCATGGTTAATGAGAATCCGCCCTCCTGGGCGGCGAAAGGTTGTGGAACGAAACCGAGCTTCAGCACCTTTTTCATGTGCCGGAGTGTGAGGGCGGTTTCCTTGCGTGCCACCTGGGGTGGCGGACTGAAATCGGCGGTGAGGCGGGGGGTCGCGGTCGACGGCAGCAGCACGTAACCCATGGGGGCGATTTTACCCGGCGAGGCAGTCGCACTGATGGAGGCCGCCGCGGGAGTTTGGATAATGTTGATGAATTGTACGCTCCGTGAACCACCGTTGATTTCCGAGGTGCAGGTCAACCGGTCTCCATTCCAACGATACATTCGGGTGAGCTGCGGCCACCCATCGCCGGCGTCTGGCATCCGCAGTCGCAGTACGCCATCCTGTTGGGAAAACGACTCCGCGCCGCTATGTTCCCAGGCTGCGGGAGGCGGCCAGCCGGCAGACCAGGTGCTCTGCGGTCCGAGCCACAGCCGGTGCCCGCCCCAACCCGCGGCGTCATGCCGGGTTGCGGGCGCAAACAGCAGGTTGGCGTCGCTGTCGGCATGACTGAAATACACGAGGCGTCCGCGCTCGAGTGAAACGATTGCTTTCCACCCCGACGACTCGGCCACCAATGCGCGCTCCCCATTCCAGGTTGTGGGTTGCCAGCTCGCGCGGGTTTCAGCGGACCGCGCGACGCAAAAGAAAAAAACACCGAGAAAAATCGCGCGAATCAGGGGAGTGGCCATGGTGATCGCAGCAAGTTCCCGGGTGTGTAATCAAGTCGCGGGAGCTTTTTCCAACCGGTCATACCAGCTGGATTTGATGAAGAGCGAGGTGGCGACGAGCACGAGCAGGATTCCGCCCGCCCAGTTCCACTGGCGCAAGACGATATAGATCGGCAGCGTGACAAGACACAGCTGCCACACGATGCCGACCGCGACATTCGACAGATCCCGCGTGGCGTTGCGGTTGGGCAGGAAGGCGGGATCCTCCGCGATCACTTTTGCGCGGATCGGCCCCCAGCAACCCCACGGGTTCACCGTTTTGTAGAAACTCTTCAGGATTTTTTCGTCCTCGGGTTTGGTGAGCAATGTGCCGGCGACACAGCCTATCACGGAAATCACGAGCAATACCGGGAAGGTATAGATCATGTTGAAGCCATCCTTGAACAGCTCGTGCATGGTGGCGTTATGCGCGATCACATAGGTCGCGATTTCCGGAATAACCATGGCGCCGCCGATGCCCGCAACCATGCCGTAGAAATAACCATAGCCATTGAAACGCCACCAATACCATTTCAGGACATTCGCGACAACAAAGCCACTGTAGAGCGAACCGACGAGCCACATCATCACGTCCGTGATGCGATTGGTGAGCAGACCGAAGATGATGCCGATCGCGAGAAACACGATTGAAACGATGCGGCTCAGCGCGACTTCCTTTTTGCCTCCCGCGTTCGGATTCATGAACCGCTTGTAGATATCGTTCACCACGTAAGCGGGAGCCGCGTTAAGGGTTGCGGCAAAGTTCGACATGAACGCTGCGGCCAGGCCTGCGAGCAGAAAACCCACGACGCCGGTCGGCACATGTTCACTGAGTACCAACGGCAGGATTTTCTCGAAGTCGGGTTTTTCCATGCCCTGCAGCTGCGGCATCGTGAAGGCAAGCGCGAGGGCGGTGATGCCGGCGATCATCAGGTAGCGTGGGAACATCAGCACGACCGTCACGAGTCCGTTCATCAGCGAGGCTTCCCGGGCATTGCGGGTCGCAAGGATGCGTTGCATGTCGTAGTTCGGCGCCGGCCCGGCAAGGCTGGCGAGCACGCCCTTGAAAAACATCAGCCCGATGATGATCGAGAAAAACTCATTGCCGTCCTGCGCGATCACCTTGTTCGCGGTCTGGAGAATTCCGTCCCAGTTCAGACCGAGGCGTGAGCCGAAGAAGGGATTCAACCAGCCTTCGGGAATATTGTGCGCGATCATTTCCGGGCTGACTTTCACGAGGGCGATGGCCCCGATCGTCAGCGCGGTGAGGGTGAGAATCGTGAATTGCATCACCTCCGTGATAACGACGCTCACCATGCCGCCCTTGATCGCATACAGCGACGTGAGGCCCATGAGGATCATGGCGTAAATGTTCTCGTCGGTGAAAATGCCGGAGGTCGCGTCGCTAAAATGCCAGGGCAGCATCACGACCGCAAACTTGCCGATGCCCTTGAACGCGTATGCGAGCAATCCGATCACATTCACCAGGGCAAACAACACCACGCTCAGGTGGGCGAGGGTGCCGCCGCGATCGGTCCCGAAGCGGGTTTGCATCCACTGCGCGCCGGTCAGCACGTTCGAGCGCCGCATCCAGGCACTCATAAACATCATCAGGAAAATCTGATTGAAGGTCGGCCACATCCACGGGAGCCAGATGCTTTTCAAGCCGTAGAGAAAAAGCGCATATACCAGCCACATCGTCCCGCTGATATCGAACATCCCGGAGGCATCGGATACGCCCAGCAAATACCACGGCATGGATTTCCCTCCGAGAAAGTAACTATCCAGATCCTTTGCGCCTTTCCGTGACGCCCAGAGGCCGATGACAACTACGATGACAAAATAACCGATGATAATGCCAATATCGAGGGAGTGAAGATGCATAGCGGGGAAGAAAGCGCCCGCCGACATTGACGAAACTCACATTTCAGCACGAATACTTTTCTATGAGTAATTCCTTTTAAAAAAGAAGATGCTTTGTTGCGGACCGCGCTTTAAGTGCAAAGCAAGGGCGACCGGAAGGCCGGTCTACTCTACAGCTATGCAGTATGCGGCTCGATCTTTCGAGGGAACGGCGCGAACCACGCGCCCAGCAGCGACGGAATCGCGGCGAACATGACAACGATGAAATAGGTTTTGTAGCCCATGTGGTCGGCCAGTCCGCCGCTGATCCACTGGGTTGGTATCAGCATCAGATTCATCAGGGAGTTGGCGAAGGCGTAGTGGGCCATATGGTAGCGCCCGGGTGAAATCTGCTGCATCATGTAGAGCATGTTGGCCACGAAGCCGAAACTATAGCCGAACTTCTCGATCGTCACCAGCGAACACACGATCCACAGGGGAACATGTATGCCGGGTCCCGCCATTTGCGAAAGGATGACATAGGTGATGTGCGGCACGTTCAGGCACAGCGCCATGAAGAAAAGGGTGTTTCGCTTCAGGCCGTATTTCGACATGAAGGCGCCGCCCAGAAGGCCGGCGGCCAAGCTCACACCGGTGCTGATCGTGCCGTCGATAATGCTTTTTTCCTTCAGGGTGAGCCCGATGCCACCCTGCAAATCGGGGGCCTGAAGAAAAAGGGGACCTTCCATCAACAGCAGGCCTTCTGCGCTTCGATAAAGAAAAACAAAAAGCAACATGCCCCAAATGTAGTCCTTCTTGAAGAAGTCCACGAGGGTATCCCAAAAGGTGCGGAAAATTTCCCCGGCGCTTTTGGGACGCTCGATGATCGAGCCAGTGGGCAGGAAGAACCAATGATAGATACCGAGCAGGGTGAGTGTGGCGGCACCAAACCCCATGGCCCATTGCCAGCTATTGGTCGCGGACAACCCATGGTCCTCCTTGAGCGAGCCGGCAATCCAGACAATGGCAGCGGTGGAAAAAATCCGGCCGACATTCCAGAACACCCCCTGCACTCCGATGAACCTGGCCTGGCCGCTCTCATCCAGCGTGGTGATGTAAACCCCATCCACGCAAATGTCCTGTGTTGCGGACGCAAAACCCAACACCCAGAGAATCGCGATAATGGTCCGGGCGTAGTTCGGCATGGGCAACGATACCGCGATGCCGATGAGTAGCGCGGCCATGAAAAACTCCATCAGCAGGACGAAGAACTTCTTCGTCTTGTACATATCGAGAAAAGCCGCCCAGAAGGGTTTGAGCGACCAAGCCAGACCGATTTTGGCAATGGAAGCGGTGATCTGGCCGTCAGCGTGGCCGAGATCCTTGTACATGGTGCCGGCAGTCCAGGTAACCAAGGCAAAGGGGATGCCTTCGGCGAAATAAGAAGTGCTTACCCAGGACCACGGATTGCGGACGGCAGGCTTGGCGGAAGTCATGTCGAAAAAAGTTTGCGCGGGGAAGATGACGCGTGAAAACACGCGGGGGTGGCGCCATCACACTGGCGATGGTCTTAAAAGCAAGACGAAGCCAGTCGGGAAACGGCTTTTTTGCCGGCGGAAGCCGGTCGGGGAATTACTCTCTCAATAGAGTAACAGCCAGAGACGGACATTACCGCCCGTACGCGCTCACTCGCTCTTCAACGACTTGATAAAGGCTTCCGATTCGCGAATGGAGGCTTCCATGTCTGCGATCAGTCGGGAGATATCCGCTTCCAAGGTCCGGCTCGTCGTATCGAGCGAGGCGATGGCCCGGGCGTTCAGGTTGTGTTTAAGAAACAGCACCTGGTCTTTAAAAGTAGCCAGTACCGGATCCATGCGGTCTGCGGCCCGGCGCATCAGGCGCATCAAGTCATCATAACGACGACGCGTGGCATCGAGTTGCCGCTGGCTTTCGCTGCGCAACGACGGATTGGAATACTGCGACAGCTCCTGTTTCCATTCCCGGAACAGCGCTTCCGCCACGTCTTCGACGGATGAAATGCGTTCGCGCACTTCCTTGGCGGCCGCTTCGCTTTTGCCGTATTCGCGGTTCAAGTCATCGTATTTCCGCTGGAGTTCACCGCCCTCGACCTTCGTGACCGCGAGAAAATGTTCGAGCGCGCTGGCGAACTGTTCCTTGGCTTCGCCCTGGGCCTTGCGGGTGTCATCGACGCGGCTGACCAGCAGGTCGCGCTTGGCGTAACCGAGCTTCTCCATCGCGTTGTAATACGTGGACGAACAGCCGGCGCAGATGGCCGCCAGTCCAACCACGACTCCGAAAAATACGTGCTTCATGTGAATTGAGATAATACGACTGCAAAAAATGCGCAAGGTGCCGTGGGTGGGGCGCGACCTCCGGGCGAGCTGATCGTGCGAAAACCGGACGTGGCCGCGATCACTAAAAGTAATTCGTTTAACCCGCCCGGAGGTCGGGTTCCACCGTCGCTAAAACCGTCGCTAAACCACCGCTCAGAATGGAAACCCGATTGAAAACTGCAGCGTGCCGCGGGGATCGAGGGGACGGCGGTTCAGGTTTTGCCCGTATTCCATGCGGACCGGACCGATGATCGTCTGGTAACGGACGCCGAGACCCACCGAATACAGTTTTTCCGAGAAGGGATAGTCCGACATGCGTGCCGTCTCGCCGAGCGCGTCACCAAACACCACGGCGGACCACTTGGACGTGAGCGCCTGCTCCAGCTCCAGGTTGAACTGCAGGTAGGACTTCGCGCCGATGAACTCACCGGTGGAGGTGCGCGGCGCGGCTTCGCCGTTTTGATAGCCGCGAATTGAACCGTCGCCGCCGGGATAGAAGCGCACACTGATCGGCAGCCGCGAGTCGTTGGAATCCCCGAAGGTGGTCACAAAACCGTGGGAAATACCGGCGTGAATCCAGCGTCCGCTGCCCCAGCGCGTGTGATAGGAGGCGCCGAGAATTACCTGTTGATAGACCACTTCCCCGCCGAGCGCGCGATTCGCGGCCTCAACCTGTGCGGACAACTTGTAGCCCTTCGTGGGGCGCAGCGGATTGTCACGGCGGTCGCGCACCAACCCGATGTCGATGCTGGCTACGTCGGCCTGACTGGTGTCGGTGGCGTGCGTGGCCAGTTCGTTATCGGCATTGCGCAGGTGTTTGAACGTATACCCCGTCGTCAACTCGATGCCGATGCGGCGCAACGGCCAGAGTACGGAGACATTCGCGCCATATTCCTCACGCCGGAATGAAAATTCCTTCCGGTTCAGGCCGAACAACCGCACGCTGCCATCGGTCGTGGTGCCAAAAAGCTCCGGCACGGTGTAAATATAGTCGCCCTGCGAACTCTTCATCGACTGCACCAGCTTCAAGCTGTCGGTGTGCGCCCGATCAAAGAGGTTGTAGTGGCGCCATTCGAAGCCCCCGCGCAGTTGTTCGTAACTGCCATAGCCGGCGAGCAGGTTGAACTCCTGGCGCTTGCCCTCGGTTACCGCGTACTCGACATCGCGCACGTCCGGGTCCGCCGGCGTGGTTTTCAAATCGACACTTTGAAAAACTCCCAGTTGCGAGATGCGGGCCTGTCCATTGTCGAGCCGGATCGGATTGAGCAAATCGCCCGTCTTTGCTGGCACGAGACGGCGGATGGTATTTTCCTTGGTGTGCGTGTTGCCGGAAATGGTGATCGCGCCGATGTGGACGATCGGGCCGGGAGTAATCTGGGCCATGACCGCAACGGTTTTGGTCCCGTCGGCCACATCCGTGGCGTGAGGTGTGAGCGTAACCTGCACATCGGGATGCCCGCGTGCGTAATACCAGCGCCGGATGGCCGTGGCGGTATTTTGCCGCCAGAGGGAAGTCCAGGGTTGGTTGATATAAGCGCCGGCGATTTTTTGCGGAGGTTCGCTTTGATCGGAGACGGAAAAGTTGAGCGCGCTGACGGTCCACTTGCGGCCCTCCTGCACTTTGATTTCCGCCTGGACCTTGCCGGTCTTGTGGTCGACCTGTACCTCACCGGCGGTCACGGTCGCGTCCGCATAACCCTGCTGACGCAGCGCCTCCTCGAGATTGGCCAGCGCGCGCGAAAAACGGCTGGGCGAATAAATACGCTCGGAGGCAAGTGGGACCAGCAGGCCCGCCCCGATGAAAAACGAACGCGCCTCCTTTTGCGAAATCGCCAGCAGGCCGGTGAACGACACACTCTCCAGCGAGAAACGCTTTCCCCGGTCGATGATCAGCGTGGCGGCAGTCACGTTGAGCGGGCGCGGCAGCGAGTGCTCCAGCTTGGCGTCGAGCGGATAGTCTTCGGTCTGTCCGTTGCCGAGCGTGACGCGTGCGATCACGGTGGGTTCGAGATAACCGTTCTGATTGATCGCGGAGATAAGCACCAGCGCGGCATCCTCGATGCCGTTCGCATCGAGGAATTCCCCGCGTTGTTCTCCGAGCAAAAGCTTCAGTCGTTGCTCCGCCGTGCGGTTGCCAAACCACCCGAGTCCTTTCACCTCCAGTTCGGATGCGGTAAGCGCCAGCGTTAGGAGCAGGCCGACTAGTGCGACTGTCATTCTGAGCATCGCGAAGAATCCCTGCGTGCGGGCACGATACGGCGATCGATACCGTGGATTCTTCACTTCGTTCAGAATGACGGAAATGGATGTGCGGCGTGGCATGGCGATCGATTGACGGTTATTTCTTTTCAACCGGTTTGCTCTCCTCGGTGTAGACGCGCCATTTCACGCCCGCGTTGTAGCTGTCGAACCGGTCATATTCACCGGTCAGCGACCAGCGTTTGCCCAGTTTGTATTCGAATTCATAGGTTTCCTTGCCTTGCAGCGAGACTTCCTCGCCGGCGGAAATTTCCAGTCGGTCCTCTCCGCCGATGCCGAGGTCCTGAAAAATTCCACGACCCAAATAAGCGCCCAGCAAGGCGAGCCGCTGGCCGGCGGACGAGGTGGTGTTCTCGGTGTTGTTGGGTGGCTGCCCGGTCATCACCATCAACACCACTTCCTCGGCTTCCAGGGTCGGCGTCGACGACATGATCACATTCGGCGACGTTAACTGGCCGGTGGCCTCGAGGCGCAGTTGGTAATCCCGGCGCTGCGCGGTGGCGTTGAGATTGAGCACGGCGTGGAAGGGATCGGCTTCGCGCAGTCGCACCGCACCGCTTTGGACCGTGAAGGTGGCGAAGGGAAAGAGCACCTGACCGTTGTCGACCGTGATTTCACCCACGGCCCGCGGCTCGCCGAGCGTGCCACCCAGCTGGAATCGGGCGGAGGCGGTCCCGTTGAAAACCGTCGTACGAATTTTGAGCGCGTGCTGGCCGCGCACTTCGATCGCGAGCGGCCAGTTGCGGAAAGGCTCTGCATCGACCGAGAAATAGGGCGGCTGGCGGGTCACACCGCGCTGGCCGCTGGGCAGCAACGCGCCCGCGTTTGCCAGTGCGAGGCAATCATGCAGGGTCACGGTGCCGGACAAACGGGTCGCTCCCTTGGCGTCGGTGTCGGCGTGAAGGTCAATGTCGTTGCGGATCAGCAAACCGGTGTTCCGGACCAGCGGAAGGTTTTTGCCTTTGATGCCGAGGGCCAGGTGGGGCGTGCCGTCCGGCGCCAGCGTCACGCTGCCATCCATGGCCACCGGCTCGCCCCCGAGTTTCGCCGAGAGTTTTTGCAACGTTAACGTGCGGTCCGCCAGCGTGAGATCGGCGTTGATCTCCTGTAGGGTACTGAAGGGTGGCAACGGCCGGGCGGTGGCATCACTCAGGTGAAGTTCGCCGGAAAATTTTCCGCCGTCCTTCAATTCCACCTTCGCGCGCAACCGGCCTTTTGGCGCGATCAGGTTGGGCATGTGCGTGCTGAGCGCGGCGAGATCGGCATCGGGCACGTCCACGCGGGCGGTGGCGGTGGTCCAATCGAATTTGGCCGGCTCCTGGAATAGCTGCTGCCACCGCGTGTCGTCCATCGCGATCTGCCCACTCGCGGCCAGCACCTGGCCGTCGACCTTGGTTGCCAGTCGAGCGAGCGTGACTTTGTTTCGTTCGAGCGTCATCGCGACCGTGAGGTCCTCAAATTCCGGCAACGGAAATTTGAATCTTCCCTCGCGCACACCGAGTCGGGCCACCTGCGCATGTAACTCGCCGGTGGGGGTGCGCAACGTGCCCTTCAAATCGATTTTTGCCTGGGGCTGGTTCAGCGTCAGGCCGGTATAACCCTCCATGGCCGCCCAGAGAGGGGAATCGGGATCCGTCGTCGCGGTGAGTTCGAACGGCTGCGTTTCACTGAAGAGGAATTCCGTGGTGGGATGAATTTGCCACGAGAAAGGCAGCCGCCCGGAAGCGCGCGTCAGTTCGCGCTGGCCTTCCACGACGGTGAGTTCCTTCAGCCGGACACCATCTGCATCGCCGCTGGCGACCAGCTTGAGTTCGGCCGGGCGCGGCTGCATGTCGATTTGTGCGGTGAGCTGCGTGTCGAAGGTGAGCACGCCGTGTTCCTCGTGCCCGCGACCCTGCAGGGAATGAATCAGCCAGTGCGGACCGGAAACCGGGGTCCAGTTTTGCAGCCAGGTGGAATCAAATGCGGTCGCGTTGATTTCGACAAAACCGTCCGGGCCACCTTTGCCTTTAACGGTTAGCTGACTCTGTTCGCCGCCAAGTTTGAGATGGTCGACCTGCCAGGCGTCGCCCCAGGTCAGTCGCGTTGGCGTGGCCAGTTGCCAGACAGGCTGTCCGTGCGGGGAAAAAACCACCTTGGTTAGAAGCAGCTGTTGCGGCTCGAGGGTGCCGGCGAGATCGATCGAGGATTCGTTGGCGGTGGCATGTGCCGACGGCACTTCCATTTTGCGGCCCGTCCCGGACCAGGTAACGGACGCGTTGATCGGTTTCAGCGCGGGAAGCTTGATCTGGGTCAGTTGAAACGAACCGTGATGTTCCGGCGCGTCGAGTGAACCCTGGATCTGCGCGGAAATTTCAATGGCGGTCCAATTGACGTTTTCGGGCAGCCAGCGACCCAGCCAGTACGATCCTGCCTTGCCCTCGAGGGTCGCATTCCGGATCTGGCGGGTCTGCCAGTCGATGGCGCCCTGGGCCTTGACGTAACTGGTCTGATCCAGCTGGACCTCGAGTTTTTCCAGGGTGAGCAGCGGCCATTCGAGCGCGCCCTGCACACTGCCTTTTTTCAGCGCGAGGCCGTCGAGTGCGACGTCGGAAAACTCCAGCTCGAACACCTGCCTGGCGCTCGCGGTCTCAGGCGAGATTTTGACATGACCCTCCGCTTTTCCGGCGGCTTTGTGCCAGGGAAACTTCGAGAGATCCACTTTCACGGCGAGATCGGCCGCGTTGGCGGCGAGCGGGTGGGCCACCGTAAAAGTAACCGGAGCGGACAACGACGCCGTGGCGAAAACCGAATTTACGCGCAGTGCGGTCACGGTGATTTCCTGAAAGTTTCCCCGAACTTCCGCGCTGGCATCGAGCGGTGGGGCTTTGGTGTTGGCACCGGGTTCGGCCTTGCCGTTGAGCGAGATTTGGAAAGTGCCTTCATGCCAGATCAGCGTGCCCCCGCCGAGTGCACGCTCGTACGGTGCGCCGATTTTCAGACGGCTGGCGGGAAGCTGCCAGTTCTCCGCGGTGATCGTTGCGTCCGCCGGCACCCAGCCTTGCGCGGCATAACGGGCGTCGGCTTTCACCGGTTGATTCCACCAGGTGCCCACCGCGGTGATCTCAGGAGGCGACCAAATAACATGCAGCTGTGCGTCCTTGGCGACCGTCGTGGCGTTTATCGAAAAATTATTTTCGGTCGTCGTCGCGATCACCGCATTCAGTTTTTGTCCGGCGAGACCTTCCAATCCGTCGACGCGCAAGCCCGATGAGTCCCACGTCGCCCGGGCGAGTTTCAGTTCGGGAGTAAATCCGTGCAGTTCGCCGGCACCCAGCTCCACTTTCGAAAGCCATCGATGCAGGATCGGCATCAGGCGGATCAGCAACGGTTGTAAATCCGCCATGCCGTTGATCGTACGCGGTCCGCTCGAAGGCTGGTTGTTGTGAATAACTTGCAGCCGCCAGTGATCGACGCTGATCACCGGTTCGAGGTGGCGTACCCGTTTCAGCCACCAAAGCAGCGGTGTATCCGAAGTTACCTCACTGGCGTGCACCACCACGCTGGGATGGCTGTATTGCGCCTGATGGAGTTTGAAGCGGCTGTAACCCACGCGTTCATAACGCTCAAACGTGATTCGCTCCATCCCCAGGATCGGCTTCAGGGCGATGCCCAGCCACCACGGCAAGGTGGCCAGCGCGACCACCCCCACAAGAGCCAGCCAGAGAAGGATTTTCCACCCGCGAAACATGTACTCCCTACAGACCTAACCTCCGACCGTTGGTTGCCGCGAGCGGCGACTTTATAAGTCCGTTTTAGGTTCCCCGGAATTTGCGTTAACCGCCAAATTACGGATCGATTGTAAACCCGCCAAACTCGGGCACCGATTCATCGCGCCACCAGAGCACGGAAGGTTTGGTGTTTTCCGGTCGATCATGGTCCATCCAGCCAATGTTGAGATGAAACGCCTTTGCTTCCGGCGGCAGAGGCAGGGCGAATTCGCCGATCAACCCGGTCGCGGTTGCCCGCACAAAAGCGTCGGCGGTCTGAGTGCCGGCAACGCCTTCCACTGCCACGGTGCCGGAAGCGGTTTTCAGGTGGAGGTAGAGTTTGTCCTGAAGTTCGTTCGGATTCGGTGCGGTGATGACGCGGTCGTCGGTCGTTTCCACGGCGACAAAGATTTTTCCGTCACGATGCTGCACGGCAAAACGAAAGCGTCCGTCCTGTGGTCCATGCCAGTCCCAGTCTTCCTTGATGACCATCGGATGCGTGACCGAAGTAAATTCCGTCTCCGGCCATTCGCCCAGACTGCCGTCGAGCGTGATTGGCTGCGGTGCCCGGTGCACCACGTGCCGCCAGTCGAGATTCAGCGGCTGGGCGGTGGGCAGTTCCACCAGCTTTTCCTTCAGCGGATAGCCACCAGTGAGATTAATTTTGAGCCGGGCTTCGTTGAGCGCGTGAAGGGAAACCGCGGAGGAATCGGCGATCAGTTTTAATGCCAAGGTCCCCGTTTGACTGGGCGCGACGGTCTGATCGACGGTCGACGGTTCAAAATGAATTCCTGCGGCGGGTGCGAGTGAACCATGGACGTGCAGGGGAAAACCGGTCGGATTGAGAAAGTGCAACGGCACCGTCAGTTGTTGGAAATCCGCGGTGGCGCCGACCACCGGTTCGACGCGGAGCCAGCTGCCGTCGCGCAGGGCGTCGACCTGTGGCAGCATTTCCTCCGTGACCACATCGTCGGGCACGATCCCGCTGAGTTGCAAATTCACGACCGTGGGTCCGCTGGATTTCATCGTGACCCACGTGATGTGATCGAATTCGCCCACCTCTTTTCCGCGCACCTTTGAATCCCCTCCGACGGTCGCGAGCGCATAGTGTTTCATGCCGTCGCGTTCACCTGCAACATAGTGATGGAGATGACCGGAGAAAACCGTGTAGTTCCGGCCTTTCAGTGCGGCGCCCACCTGTTCATAGCCCGCCTGATTCTTTTCCATCCACAAGGGTCGGTGCATAAATACCAGCGTCCAGCGCACACCGCTGTTTTCCGCGAGGGTCTTTTTCGCCCAGTCAATTTGTTCGGCACCGAGTCCACCGAACGGCCGGTCTTCCGTGTGCAGCGCCAGAAACAGCACATTCTTGTAGACGAAACCAAACCACGGATCGCCGCGACGCTGCTTCCAGGCGTCGAGCAACACGGCATTGCTGATGTCGTGATTGCCCGGGACATAGTAGAACGGCATTTCGAGCCAGTCGACGATGTGCTCGAATTCCTGCCACTCGGCGTTCCAGACTTTGGGATCGGTCGTGTAGCCATCGATGAGATCGCCGGTCGACATGACGAATGCGGGCTGCAGTAGTTTTACTTTCGCAATCGCATCCTCGAAAATTCCCGGACGCATCCCGCCGTTGCGATCGGGCA
Organism: Verrucomicrobiota bacterium; assembly: GCA_048498875.1. Classification (GTDB taxonomy): domain Bacteria; phylum Verrucomicrobiota; class Verrucomicrobiia; order Opitutales; family Opitutaceae; genus Lacunisphaera. The sequence continues at coordinate 24,166 of JBEHXD010000001.1, read as the reverse complement.
GAATGGCGAAACGAAAATCATCCGGAGCATCATTGACCGGACGATGCGTGACGGGGATCTGGGCTGCGCAAGCCAGTTGAAAGCCAAGAAAGGCGCCGATTCCGGCAGCACGGACGATCCACGGCTTCACAAAAAACATCATACCTTTCGGATGCCAGTTTGTCCGGCACACGCAAGCCGGGGAACAGGTTGGTCTCAAAGGATTGTCATCGTGAGCAACGCGGAGGATCCACGGCTTCGACGACTGTATCCCCTGGATCCTTCGTTGCACTCAGGATGACGGTAGTGGGCACACTTATTGTCTGCCTGACTGAACTGCGTTACGATCATCTCGTTTCCGGTGCACGGGTTACCGGACATTCACAACCGCCAGTCAATCGGCGCGCGTCCCCTGGCGACGAGTTGTCGGTTGGCTTCGATAAAATGCCCGTTGCCGATGAATTTCCGTTCCGGCGGCATTTGGTTTTGTGCCATGCGCGAGGGATGACTGCCGCGAATCGCGCCATGCCGGGTCGAATCGATGATGGGATCGGCGATGGTTGCGGCCTTTGCGCCCCACAGTAAAAACACGACGAACGGGGAAAGGGCCTGCGCGTGTTGGAGCACCGCCCGCGTGAATTTCTCCCAACCAATATTCGCATGACTCAGCGGCTCGCGCGTGCGGACCGTGAGAATTGAATTCAGGAGCAGCACGCCCTGCGCCGCCCACGCCTGAAGATCACCGCTGGTGGGCTTCACCCAGCCTTCAATGCTGCGTTCCAGCTCACCGAAAATCGTCTTCAACGACGCGGGAATTTTTGCCGTGCGATCCACCGAAAAGGAAAGTCCGTGGGCATTGCCCGGCGTCGGATACGGGTCTTGTCCCACCACGATCACTTTCACTTCTTCGGGTCGCACGAGCGCAAGCGCGCGAAACACATTCTCCTTCGCGGGATGGACCGTTTCACTCGCGTAGCGTCGCTCGATTTCAGCCACCAGCGCCTGGAAGTCGTCACGTGTGTAAGCGTCGGAAAAAAGTCCGTCCCAAGCGGGCGGGAGGGTGAGCGCGGGATTTGCCATGAGTTAACGCGGGAAAATTTCAGGCCCGCTTCCGCAGCGCAAGCCGGCTATAACCACCGGGCGTTGAAATCCCGCCGGTCGACGGGCCAGGCGCGCCAGCGGCGGGTCCCGGCCGCGGCTTCCACGAGATTGTGGCAGATGACCCGTACGTCGTCCTGACACCAAAAATCGCGGGCGGCGGCACGATCGTGTTTCGCCGCGATGACTGCCGCTTGGGACAGCACCAGTCCGCTCATAGGCGGCAGGGCACAGCCAAGGGTAACAAGCACGCCTTGCAGACGCGACAGCACGCCTTTGCCGCCGGTGCTGTGTTCGCTCACAATTACCGACGCCGGCTTGCCCAGCCACAGTGCCGTGGCTTCGCTGGGCGTGGCGTCCTCAAGAAATTGCTGGAGCACGCTGCTCCACGAATCCCAATGCGTGCCCGTGCCGAAAAGAAAACCGTCGGCGGCGGCGAGCTTCGGCTCCAACGCGGCGAAGTCAGGCCGTTTCGCCGGATCTTTTATCGACAGCGTCACGGACTCCACGGTGGCACGCCGCGCCAGCACGCGGCGGGCGTGGCTCATGAGAACGGAAGTGTTTCCCCGTTCACCGGCAAGCGAGGCATTGATGAGAAGAAGTCTGGGCATGAAGACGGAGCGGGTGGGACGACGCTTCGTCTGTGCCTGGGTTTTTCCCTTCTGTCGATGCTGCGATGCCTGCGTTCGGGATGGTTCGTTACTTTCGCGATTCGCCGGCGAGAACACTGCCCGTCGCGGTAAAAGTAAACGCGATGTCGAAAGAGGTCTCGGTGTTTTCCTTGCGCAAGAATTTGGCTTTGGCCACGCCGTTCTCATCCGGAGAAACTTCAAAATAATAATGTTCGGCCGGGTGAAAATGCCAGGTCATGACCGCGAGGCGCACCGCTTCCTCAAAGGCCGCGGCGTAGCGCGACGGGGTGGAGAAGGTCAGCAGGCTCGGGGACACATCAGTCACCCGGCCGTCGGCATCGATGGATATTTTCACACCGATATTCACCAGTCCGGCTTTGGCTGCCAACGCCCTGGCAGGATAAACCGGCATGGTCAGCGGAAGGATGGCCTCGGCATCCTTGAATCGTTCGGTGCTGAACGGCTCGTCCAGCGACATCACCGTGGCCTGCGCTGACGCTGGCGCCGGAATCACAAACCGGAATGAACTCGTGCCACTATCCGGTTTCGCCGGAATCGACCGATGGTGGCAGGCCGCACCGACTAGCATCGCCTGACCAATCAGGAGGAGGGCAAGCGCCTGCCGGAGGGAAAAGTCGGGAAGTTTCATCGCGGGGAAGAGACGGGACCTTACGTCAAGTGGTGCCGGATTTGCCAGCGACATAGTTTCAACCCTAGCTGAAATATTTTGTGCGGTTTTTGTTTTGGCGGGTGCTAGGATGAAGCCGACATGAAAGACGATGCCTCATTACTGGCGGGATATGCCCGGAATCGTTCCGAGAGTGATTTCGCCGAGCTTGTGCGGCGGCACGTGAATCTCGTGTACTCCGCGGCGCTGCGACAGGTGAATGGCGACGTACATCTCGCGCAGGATGTCACGCAAACCGTCTTCACCGATCTCGCGCGCAAAGCCCGATCATTGACCGGCCACCGCGTGCTGGCCGGCTGGTTGTTCACCAGTACGCGTTTCGCCGCTGCCAAGGTGGTGCGGGGCGAACAGCGCCGGCGTCGCCGCGAACAGGAAGCCCACACCATGCAAGAAATCTCCGCTTCAGACGGTTCCTCCTCGCTCGACTGGGCACGCCTCCGCCCCGTGCTCGATGACGCCCTGGCCGAACTCACCGATCGCGATCGCGATGCGATTTTGCTGCGTTACCTCGAGGGCCGCGATTTCACCGAGGTTGGAAACCGTCTCGCACTTTCCGACAATGCGGCCCGCATGCGGGTCGATCGCGCCGTGGATAAATTGCGCCTGCTTTTGGCCCGGCGTGGAGTGACGTCGACCGCGGGTGCCCTGGCGCTGATGCTGGCGAATCAAACGGTCGTGGCCGCACCCGTGGGGCTGGCGAATGTCGTGGCGGCCACCGCACTGACGGCGGGAAGCGCGACGGCCGCGACCGTGTTTACTTTTATGAGCATGACAAAACTACAAATGGTGGCGACCGGTGCGGTGCTCGCCGCCGGTTTGGGCGGGTATTTCATTCAGGAAAAAACGAATACCACGTTACGCACGGAGTTAACTGCCCTGCAAAAAAACGACGAGCCAGTCGCCCAATTGCGGGAAAAGAACCGGCAGCTCGCACAGGCGGCAACCGAAGCATCGCATCTCAAGGTCGACGACACGGAGCTGAAGCAACTGAGCACCGAGGCTGCTGCCGTTCAAAGCAAATTACAAACGACGGCCGCATCCCAGCAAGCGGCAGCGGCCAAATCGTCGGGCCCGTCCAAGCCAACTTACGACATAAGCGAGCTGGATCGAAGGCCCCAGTTGAGCAAACCGGTTCAACCCGTCTACCCTTATGCGATGTCTAAAGCGGGAATAGAGGGAAAGGTCACCGTCGATTTCGTAATCGATGCCACCGGCAAGGTAGTGCACGCACATGTTTTGAATTCCACCCATCGCGAATTTGAGGCCTCGACCTTGGCCGCGATCAATCAATGGCGTTTCGTTCCAGGCGTCAAAGGCGGCACCGCAGTCGGGGCCCATGCAACGCAGCTGATCGAGTTTGCCCTCGCAGAAAAAACGGAGGAAGACCCGACGGAGTCCGGTCCCACCTGGTTTTGAAAATGCGTCCTCATCAATGGCCCTACGTGGCAATCGTTTTGCTATGTGGACTGGCCACGCTGCTGCTCGTCCGGCAACACCGGATAACTGTTCAGCTGCAGAGCGCGATCGCTAGTCAGCAGGCGGGAGCCGCGACAAAAGTGGCTCTTCTGGAAGAACAGAAAAAATTGCTCGCAGGGCAGGTTTCGTCCGAGGATTTGGAAAAATTACGGGCGGACCGGGCGGCGGTGTCCGCGTTGCGGGCAGAAATCGAAAAAATGAAACGCCGCGCGGAAACCATCGCACGCACCGTCCCGGCACCGTCATCCCAAAATCCAACCGTTCGAACCCTGTCGGACGGTCCAATGCCCGCGGGTCTTTGGAAAAACGCCGGTCGCGTCACACCTGACGCCACCTTGGAGACCGCGCTTTGGGCGGCCGCCGGAGGCGATGTGGACACATTGGCCGGTTTGCTGCGGTTCGACGGAGAAGCCGAGGACGAAGCCAATGCGATTTTCGAACAGCTTCCGCTTGCCTTGCGCCAGGAACTGGGAACTTCCAAGCGACTGATCGCCCTGATGGCGGCCAAAGATGTCCCGCTGGGCAGCGCCCAGATCGTGGACCAATCCGGGGCCGGATACGGGGCGCAGCTCAAGACCCTGCTGGTGGACGAGCAGGGAAAATCCAAAGAAGTGCGACTTTCCCTGCGCCTGGGCCCAGCCGGCTGGCATTTCGTTGTGCCCCTGAGCGCCGTGGAAAAATACGCCAGGCAGTTGCAACCGGGCACGGCTCGTTAGAAACATTTTCAAAACGGTGATTTTCCGATTTCTGCCATTCTGCGCCTCGCGATGAATCCATACATTCGCTGCTAATCGGGTGATCGTGGATTCTTCGCTGCGCTCAGAATGACAAGCTGGGGTTCAGAAAATCCTTCATTGAAACCTGGCTTGCCGTTTCAGCTGCGATCACGGCTTCAGCGTAATCAACCGATCCTCTTTCGGAGACACTTCTACAAAGACATCTTTGTATCGCACCTCGTGATTTCCGGAGTGGGCTTGCAGGCAAAGCGGGCCGTGCTTGAAACGCGACGGAGTTGAGTCGGTGTACGAGAGCACCTCGATGCCATTTACGGCCATGCGAATGGTCCCTTTCATGCGATTCACAAGGATTTCCGCCTGGGTCCATTGGGAGCGTTTGAGACCGGTTTCCTTGTCGAGATCGCGACTGACGTTGAATTTTCCTGCGAATCCTTTGCTCGTGGTGTAGTCCCACGTCCAGTTCATCGGCGGCATCACCAGCACGCAGCCGCCGTAACCAAAATCGCCCTCGGGTGGTCGCTCGCCCCAAAATCCCACGCCCTGGTGGTTCGTGGGCGAATTTATCTGGATCGTGGAGACGATGAGACGGAAGTCGTCGTAGTCGCGCTCCGTCCTGAGGGCTTGGTTGCCTCCCACGCCGACGATCGCGCCATCGACCACCTGCCAGCAGGTGGGATCGCCGGTCCAGCCGCTGAGCGTCTTTCCGTCGAAGAGCGGCATCAGCCCGGCGGCGGCCGCATCGAAGGGCGGCGTGTATGAATTCGTGATGGCGACCGCAAGGCTGGGCGGAGGGGTCGATTCGGCGGCTGGAGCAATGATGCCGGACGCGAGAAAGCTGGCGGCGATGAGAATAAGGCCCGTTCGTGAATTCATGGGAATTTTAGCGGAAAATCAGATGAGGTGATTTGGGATGAAGGCAGCGTTGACGCGGTGGGTCAATGGACTGGAATGACTGCTTCCTGATAGGCAATTTCACCCAATCGCCATGCAACATGTCCTGATCATTCACGAAGTGGAAAACTACGACGCTTGGAAAAAAGTGTTCGATCACGCGGCCGTCATTCGCCGCGAAGCGGGCGAACGGTCGTATCAGGTGCTGCGCTACGAGAGCAATTCGCGCAAAATCGTTCATTTCTCGGCGTGGACCTCGCATGCGGCCGCGCGCAATTTCTTCGAATCCCCGCGTCTGGTGAAAATCCGCGAGGAAGCCGGCGTCAAGGCACCGGAATTCATTTATCTCGAGCAGCTGGAGTCTGGAATACTCTGAGCGTTTTCAGTCACAAACTCCAATCAGCGCATTGGGGTCAATGCGCTCCACCTTTTTGCAGACCCACCGGTTGGAGTCCAAATCTTCCAGTGGTTACCAATTCCTACCCGTGTCTTCGGCATGTTCCCCGACCCATTTCACGTCATTCGCATGTTTCGCGGGCAATTTAGTTCAGTTTGAAATCCCCGGCCCACGCAACGGCTCAACCCAAAATCTGCCGCAGGCTTTCGAGGTCGAGCACGCTGGAAAGTGAATCCTCCTGGACCACGGCGGACGCGAGCGCGGACTTTTCCCGCTGCATCGCGAGGATTTTTTGCTCCACCGTGTCGGCGGCGACGAGGCGATAGGCGACGACGGGCTGCGTCTGGCCGATGCGGTGAGTGCGGTCGATGGCTTGCGCCTCCACGGCGGGATTCCACCACGGATCGCAGAGAATCACGTAGCTCGCGGCGGTGAGATTGAGACCGAAGCCCGCGGCTTTCAGCGAGAGCAGGAAAACCGTCTGGTTTTTGTCACTTTGGAATTTGTCCACCAGCTCGGCCCGGTTTTCCGTCTGGCCGGTGAGCATCAAATAGGGAATCGCGGCCGCGGCCAGTCGCGGACGGATCAGTTCGAGCAGGCTGACAAACTGGCTGAACACGAGGACCTGCTGGCCTTCTTCGCGGAGTTCCTCCACGCGCTCGAGCAGGGCGTCGAGCTTGGCGCTCGGCATGGTGGCGTGGGCGTCACTGATGAGCGCGCCATGACAGCAGATCTGGCGCAAGCGAAGCAGGCTGGCCAGCACGTTGAAGCGTACGCTGTCGAGGGCCTTGTCCGTTTGAATGCCGAGCAGCTGCGCCCGGGCCCGCTTCAGTTCCGCGTCGTATAGCACGCGTTGCGGGCCTTCGAGATCGACGACGATTTCATCCTCGGTGCGCGGGGGCAGTTCAGGCGCGACCTGGGCTTTCGTGCGGCGCAGGAGGAAATGCCGCACGCGCTGGTGCAACCGCGAGGTGGAGGTCTCGTCTTCGACGGGATATTGCCGGCGGAACGAAGTCTGCGCCCCAAGCAATCCGGGTTGGGCAAAGGCAAAGATGCTCCAGAGATCGAGCAGCCGGTTTTCGATTGGAGTGCCCGTAAGCGCGAGGCGACGCGCGGTGGGCAGCGATCGGGCAATCACCGCGGTCTGGCTCGATGGATTTTTGATGAATTGGGCTTCGTCGAGGACCACGGCATCCCAGGCGTGGGACTTGAACCAGTCCGGCTGCAGGCGCAGCTGCGTGTAATTGGCGACGAGCAACGCGGGCTGATCCGCCGGACCGGGCATGCGCCGGGCGTAGCCGTGCGTGGGGGTAAAGGCGAGGGCCGCCAGGCTGGGGGCAAATCGTTCCGTCTCGGTGAGCCAGCCATGCATCACGCTCTTCGGGCAGATGATGAGGGCGCGGAACGGCGTCGTACGCCCGGCGGCCTTGGCGGTGCTGGCAGTTTCATCGGCCAGGTGGAGCAGCCATGCGAGCGCCTGCACCGTTTTGCCAAGACCCATGTCGTCGGCGAGCACACCGCCAAATCCGTGAGTGGAGAGATGGCACAGGAATTGGAAACCTTCCAGTTGGTAGGGCCGCAACGTCGCGCGCAGATTCGTCGGAAGCGCGGCGGGCGGGCGGGCAATGATGGCGGCGGCGCGTTCGCGGAGGTTGCGCACGAGCGCGGAATCCTTCGCGGCAAAGGCCTCGGCCTCGGACGCGAGTTGGATGGCGTGGAGCCGGTGCGTTGCCGGCCGGCCGCCGGCGATCACGTCCTCAGCGTGCAATCCCAGTCGCGCGAGTGCGGCGGCGCCGGGATTTCCGTCGGTGGTGTGATTGAGCTCGAGCCGCCGCCAGCCATGTTTGGCGAGGCGGACCCATTTCCCGCGGGCCTTGAGCAGCAGCGCAAGTTCGTCGGGGGAAAGCGTGGTGTCCTCGACCTTCAACGCGACGGTCAGGTCAAACCAGTCGCGGTGACCCTGGCCTTCCGCGGGCGAGGCAGAAATTTCCACCGTGGCGCGGAGCGGCGGGCCCAGCAGACCGGCGAGTTCAACCGATGCGTCAATTTCCAGCGAAGGGGGAAGCGACGCCCGCCAGGAAAGAAATTCGTCGGGAAAATTCTTCGAGATGTAACGACTCCATTCGTTCGCGTCGTTTTGCCAGACAAGCCGGAAATCCGCGAAGCGCACGCTCGCCGCCTCGGCCGAGGTCAGGTCAAACTCTAGCAACGGACCGTCTTCCTGGCGCGGCGGCGGCATGCGGTTCTTCAACCATTGCCAGCCGGAGGCGGTCCATTGTTGCTCGCAGCGCGGTTCACTGGCGGAAGCGGTTAACGTGGCGTGAAAATGGACGGCTTCGTATTCGGAGGTCGATTCCGTCAGCCAGCATTTCAGTACCGGCCGCAGGGGAATATGCCGCACTTTGCTTTCCAACGCGGAAGGCAAACGCAGGCCGGCGGCGCGCAGGCGGCTCATGATGCGCGCGTCGCCCAGCGCGGAAGTGGGAAGGTGCGGCGAGGGTGCCGGTGGTGGGCCGCGCCACACGCGCCCGTCGAACAGGTACAATGTTTCCGGGTGCTGCATGAGCACCGGTGCCTTGGTGGCGGTGCGTCCATCCGGGGCGACCAGGCGCAAATTCAATACCTCCTCGGAAGCAGCCGACACGGTGGCTTCCGGCACGAGTGGATCGGCTTCGACGGTGAAGGGTTTTCCGCTGGGCAGCACGATCGCGCCGCGCGCCGCCGTGGTACGGAGGATGTTTCGCGCCGCGTCCGCCGGCAGCGGAGGCAAGGAAAACAAATCGTACATGCCGCCGAGGCATTCGGCGGTGAGCGCGTTGGCGAGCGCCGCTTCGGCGGGCGGCAGGTGTTCGAAGTCCGCCGGGCGCGCGTTGCGCAACGCCTTGAACCATTTGTGCGCGGGAATTTTCCAGGGCTTGTCGGGACCGGACCGCACTTCAATGACGACTCCGCCTGCTGGCGTAACCCGCGCGCGCAACGCCGTGATTTCGTGCGCGGGATGAGGCGCCACCGCGACGGCGGGGCTCAACGCGCGGTGCCAGAGCACGAGTTCCTTGGCCCGCTGGCGCTCCTGAATGGAGGAGCGCACATCGCGGGTGTTGGTCATCGGCCGGAACACCTCGGGAATGGGGCGGCTGCTGAGTTCGTAATCGTAGGCGAGGTATTGCCAGAGTGCCCACGGGTCGGCGGGCGGGTGGCCGTGCTCCCACCAGTCGACAAAGGCGGGCGTATAAACGGCCGTTCCGGGCGGTGGCGTATGCTCGAAGCCGTGGCGCTCGATGGCCGCGGGGTAGAGCGTGTGATGCGACTGAGCGAACTCCGCGAACAACGAAGCGAGACTCGCGAGCTGGGCGCCTTCGGCTTCTGTCAGCGGCCGGCCGAGTTTTTCCACCAGGATGGGCGTCCACTGGTTGCGGAAGGAAATTTTCTTCGGCGCGGCCGGTTTTGGGGTGAATTTTTCGAGCGACGTGGGAGGCGGCAGATCGTCGACCCGGACCGGCACCTCGATATCCGCGAGCCACGCCATCGCTGCGGCGCAACCGTGTTTGCAGCTTACTCCGACTGGACACGTGCAGCGCGAACTCCATTTGCCGCGCGTGTAGAATAATTTGACCGAATAAAGTTCGCTGCCGCGCACCTGTGCTTCCACGAAATGGTCGGCATCGGCCCAGACATCCTCCACCTGCTGGTTGCCGTAGTAGGTTTCGCCTTTTTCCTGGGTGACCGGATCGAGCGCGTCAATCCATGTGCGTAGCGCCCGGAGTGCTTCCGGGGTTTTGACGCTGCGCATGACAGGTGAGCGTGGCTTGGCGCACATGCGACGATGAGGTGACAGGGAATTTCACGCCTGGTTCTGGAAAGAACCGGGCGCAGGCGGTCAATAAACGTGCTCCGCGAGCAGGGCGAGGAGTTCGGCCTCGGTGATGCGCGTTTGCTTCATGGAATCGCGTTCGCGCAGAGTGAAAGTGTCGCCCGGTTTCTCGATCGTGTCGAAATCGATCGTGACGCACCACGGCGTGCCCGCCTCGTCCTGACGGCGGTAGCGTTTGCCGATGGCGCCGCCATCGTCGTACTGCACGGCGTAGTTGCGGCGCAGTTTCGTATGGAGCGCCTTGGCGCGGTTCGTGAGCGCCTCCTTGTTTTTGAGGAGCGGAAGAATGGCGACCTTCACCGGGGCGATGCGGGGCGAGAGGCGCAGCACGGTGCGTTTCTCCACGTTGCCCTTTTCGTCGGTGACGTCCTCCTCCGCATAGCCGGCCGCGAGCACGGCGAGGAAAATGCGATCCACGCCGACAGCTGGCTCGATGACGTGCGGCACGAATTTCTTTTTCGATGCCTCGTCGAACAATTCCTGCGGTTTGCCGCTGGCGTTGGCGTGCTGGGTGAGATCGTAGTTGCCGCGGGCGGCGATGCCCCAGAGCTCCTGCACGCCGAACGGGTATTTGAACATGATGTCCACCGTGCCGCGCGAGTAGAACGCGAGTTTTTCCTTCGGGTGGGTGTAGCGCGAGAGATGACTGTCGGGCAGGCCGATGCTCTTAAGCCAGTTTTCGCACCAGACGATCCATTCCTCGTGCGCCTTCGCCCAGTCGGCGTCCTCGTGGATGAAGTATTCCATTTCCATCTGCTCGAACTCGCGCGAGCGGAAAATGAAGTTGCGCGGCGTGATCTCGTTGCGGAACGACTTGCCGATTTGCGCGATGCCGAACGGCAGTTTTACGCGCGTGGTGTCGACGACGTTCTTGAAGTCGACGAACATGCCCTGCGCCGTCTCGGGGCGGAGGTAGGCGACCGACGACGCGTCGCGCATCGCGCCGACGTTCGTTTCGAACATCATGTTGAAGGCGCGCGGAGGGGTCAGGCTGCCGGGTTCGCCGGTGGCGGGGGAGGGAATCAGCGCGATTTCATCCTCTTTCGCCTCGGTGAAGTCGCGGGGAGCGACCGGTGCGAGCGTGCCCTGCAGGGCTTTTTTGCGCTTAAAGGTTTCGGCCGCAGACTGGAGTTCCTCGGTGGTCTTCTCACTTTCCAAGGCTGAAACGTAGCCCACGGTTTTGCCGTCGACGACGACGGGGGAGAAAAACAGCTGATCCGCGCGGTAGCGCTGTTTGCTCACCTTGCAGTCCACCAGCGGATCGGTGAAGCCCGCGACATGGCCGGATGCCTCCCAGACCTTGGGGTGCATGATGATGGAGGTTTCGATGCCGACGACGTCGTCGCGGCGTTGCACCATGTCCTGCCACCAGCAGTTGCGGATGTTGCGTTTCAATTCCACGCCCAGCGGGCCATAGTCGAAGAAACCGTTGAGTCCGCCGTAGATTTCGGAGGAGGCGTAGATAAAGCCCCGGCGCTTGGCGAGCGACACGAGGGATTCCATGAGGTTGGCGGATTCAGCAGGACTGGACATAAGGAGGAGGCGTTTAGGCGATAGAATCGCCTTGGGCAAGCCCTGAGAGCACTTTGCGGGTAATGCAGGGCGGAACACCGGTTTTATGCTTTGACGCCGGCTTGTGCCGGCGGCTCGGATCGAACATGCACGGAGGATGCGTGATCGCAATTTTTCCCGGATTGCCCTGCTCCAGACCGTCATGCTTTTTGTCGGTTATGCGTTTGTCGTGAGATCGGCGGCGCAGGACGTCGCGATTGGCCAGGCGTTTTTTTGCTCCAACGGGCCTGCCCCGGACAAACTTCCGGAGGCGATAAAGCCACGGAAACCGGATTATCCAGCGGATCTGCGCAAGACGGACGAAACCGGTTATGTGATCGCGGTTCGCTACATCGATCCGACCGGGCGGGGCTGTGGAGGACCGATTTTTGGCAGTCAGGCTCCCTTTCTGCGTTCGGTGGAGGACTGCATCTATGACTGGAAAATGAAACCGGCACAGGTGCAGAACAAGCCGGTGGGCGCATGGACCTGGACGCCGGTTATTTTTAATTCGAAGGCGGCCGACGCGAATTCCCCGGACCGCATTCCGCGCCTGCTCGCGGTCGATCTGGCGATCCTGCCGGCTGATGGGAAGAACGGAGGCGAAACGTTCATGGTGCTGGCGAAAATCAGCGTGGATGCAACGGGGGCGGTCACGCAGTCCCAGTTTGATGCCAAAACCGATCCACGCCTTCGAACGGCGGCTGAATCTGCGTTGAAAAACTGGAAATTTGCTCCGGCCAGAAACCAGGGGCGTGAGGTCGCTGCGGAGATCACCCTGCCGGTCTATTGCCTGGTGCCCTTGGGCCCGGGCAAGGGCGAATATGTTCCCCCGAAATTGGTGAAAGCGGTTCAGCCGGATTATCCCCGCGTGATGGAAAAATTTGGGATCGATGCGCGGGTCGTGGTGGATTTCGCCATCGACCGGGACGGCAGCGTAAGTCATCCGTTCGTGACGCAATCGGACAACCCGGTGTTTGATGAACCGGCGTTGAAAGCCGTCGTTAAATGGCAGTTCCAGCCCGGAACGGTGGACGGAATAAAAACCAGAATAATCGCATCCCAGGCGATCGAGTTCAAAATGGACGGCGGCGGTAACAAACTTTTTCAACTGCGGGGAAATGCAGACCAGTCGAAACTTCCCCCCGAACTGAGGTACGATGTCCCCGCCAGAATTCGCAACGTTCAGATTCCCATCTATCCTCATGAACTGCGAAAAAAGGGGGTCTACGGCAAGGCCATGGCCACGGCATTAATCGGCCCTTTGGGGCACGTTGTCGCGGTGAAGGTGCGGTCCGCCGACCACGAGGAGTTCGGGCTCGCACTTTGCGCAGCTCTGGAAGGTTTCTCTTTTGATCCACCGCTGAAAAACGGCAAGGCCACCTCACAACTGATCAATCTGGAGCAGAAATTCAATTCCGGCGAGTTGCCTGATGACGAAGGAGATGATCTGATGGCGTTGGAGAAACGGCATCCGGAGGAAGTCATTTCCGCCAAATTATTGGATGAGCCGCTGGAGGTGATTTCTGCAAAACCTCCGCTTTATCCCACCGGAATGGCCCAAAGCGTGGGTACAGGCGAGGCCCTGATCGAGGTTTTGATCGATAAAACCGGCCATGCGCGGTTGCCGCGGGTGATCACGGCAAGCGATCCCGCGTTCGGTTATGCCGGGGTTCAAGCGCTGGCATCGTGGCAATTCAGGCCGCCTCATCAAAATGGCAGACCGGTCGTCTCCCTGGTCCGGATTCCACTCGCTTTCAAGCAGAGCAAGCGGGACGTCCCCAAAAACATCAAAATGGATGAACCGGTAGAAAATTGAACCTCCGCGATGCAGGCTTGTCGTAGACTCCGTTGTGGTCAATGTGGCCGCACTTATCCCTCCCTTGCTCTTAATGAACACCCGTCGCCTGCTCACTGGTCTCGCATTTTCCAGCCTTGGATTTTTCCTTTCCGCCCGGGCGGAGGACAAGGCTCCCGCCGCCGCTCCGGCGCCCAATGGCTATCATGTGGTGTTGGAACTGAAAATTACCGCGGAAGGCACGGTGGACGATGCCACGGTTTTCAGCTCCGATGACAAGTCGGTCGATCACACCCTGGAACGGCTCGCGATGGAGATGGTCCGGCCGGCGAAGTTTCAGCCCCGCATGAAAGATGGCAAGGCGGTGGCTTACACGGCCCGCGCGCCCTTTAATTTCCCGGTGGAAAACGACGAGGGTCCGGGTGCCGCCCAGATTCCCGAGCCGCATATTCACAATGCCGTGAAACCGATTTATCCCGCGGATGCGGCGGAAAAGGGGGAAGTCGGCGGCGCAATTTTCGACATGGCGTTCGGGGCCGACGGCAGCGTGAAGAGCCTTAAGACTCTCCGCGCTTCCAGTCCTGCGTTCGAAAAAGCAGCGTTGGAAGCGATCAAACAATGGTCTTTCAGTCCGGCCAAAAAAGACGGTGCCGCCGTTGAAACCCGCGGCTATCTGGCGATTGGGTTTGAAACGGACGTGCACCGGCCCGATTGGATGTGGCTCTATCCGCCGCGTCCCAGCGTAGGTTATTTCGCCGTCGTCCACCGGACGATGGAAGATCAGGCCCCCGTGACGGCTCCGGCAGCGAATCCCGGCACGCCGGTGAAACCATAAGGAGGCCGGCTTTCGGCCGGCTCTTTTCTCTAAAATGGATGCAGACCAACTGTGGTCGGTGGGCCCCCGAAATTTGTAAGCATGGCCAGGAATGAGTGCGAAACGTTTTCGCTAAAAATCATCGGTTGCCAGCAGAGGTCCGGGTCCGCATTGTCAGGCTACGGGCCTTTCCACAATGAAACGATTCCAGTTACTCTGGCTGATTGCGTTAAATGCGGTCGCGTCTGCTTTCGCGCAGACCGGTGCTCCAACGGTGGACGCGGGCGATGCCACCCTGCGCAACTGGGTGCAGCCTGACTATCCCGGGGAAGCGAAGAAAAACAAAAACGAAGGAGAGGTGGTCGTGGAATTTGTCGTCGAGGTCGATGGACACGTTTCCGGGGCCGTCGCTAAAAAATCCTCCAACGCGGTTTTTGAGAATGCCGCGGTCAGTGCGGTGAGCCAGTGGACGTTCAACCCGGCCTTGGAGGACGGAAAACCCATTGCCAGCGGAATGGTGGTGCGGGTGCCGTTTTCGCCCCGGTACCAAAATCAAAAACCGGCTCCGGTTACTCCGCCGGCACAAGAGTTCATGCCGATGCCCTTGCCCCTGACACCGGCGAAGGCAAAGTTTGTCCCGGATCCGGATTATCCGGAGGAACTCGACGAGCGCAAAATTCCCGGAGAGGTGGAAATTGAATTCACGGTCAATGGAGACGGCAAAGCCACCGCCCCCAAGGTCGCCTTGGCGACGCATGCCGCGTTTGTAGAGGTGGCGCTTCATGCGCTCGAAAAAGCGCAGTTCGAGCCCGCCCGCCAGGGCGCCGCCACGAAAGCGAGTGTCATGATTTACCCCATGGCGTTTGAAAGCATGGGAGCGAAACGCGCCGATGTGTTTGCCGCCAACGGTATCTCCGTCGTCAGCGATCCGGTCCCCGATACGCTTCCCGGGGTGATTGTCCTTATCGAGCCAATCTATCCGTTTTCGAAACTGGTCGCGGGCGAAAGTGGCTCTGCTGAAGTGGAATTTGAGGTGGATGAAAAAGGCTTCGTCACGACCACCCACCTTGCCACGAGCTCGGCGCCGGAATTTGGCGCTGCACTGCTGGCGGCGGTGGAGGCGTGGATTTTCAAACCGGCGATTCAGAGCGGCAACAACCAGGCCGTGAAGCTGAAAGTCGCCCATGCGTTTTCGCCGCCAAAAGAAGGTCCGGTCGCGCGTTTGGTACCGGATCTCCAACCCAACGGCGCGGGAATTGGCGGCGCGACCGGCCTCGACCGGAAACTGAAACCTTTGTGGCGCGGCTTTCCCGCTTATCCTCACGCGCTTCGCGAGGAGGGGCCTGCCGGTGAAGCGAAGATTGAATTTATCATCGATCGTTTCGGGCGGGCGCGGGCCCCGCGCGTGATTTCCGCCACGCGGGAGGAATTCGGCTGGGCCGCCGCCACGGCGATCAGTCAGTGGGTATTTGAGCCGCCGATGAAAAAAGGGGAGCCAGCTGACGTAAAGGTGGTGATTCCCGTGGGATTCAAGCCGCCGAAAGGCTAGATTCCGTCATTCGTGGGGCGGAAGTAGGGCAACTTCATTCTTGCGGGAGTCGTTCCCCGGGCAACCGTGTCTGGGTGATGAAAGTGTCGCTTACGCCGAAAGAATACCGGCAGATCCTCGAACTCGTGCACCTGGGCATGTGGTCGGTCACGGGCTATCAAGGGGAGGAAACGCCCGCTGCGAAACGTTATTTCGAGCTCGATCAAAAGCTGCTCGGCCTCGCGGTGGAAGCGGGATGCGCCGATCTGGTGGAAAAACGCGAAGACGGCACGCTGCAGCCAGCTGCCAAGCTCTCGGAAGAGGAACGCGTGCGGGAAATCCAAAGCGAATTCCAAAATGACGTTTTCTGGCACGAACTCGTCGCCCGCCTCGCCGATCGCGATCTGGCGGGCCAGGAGGGCCGGCGGACCATCGACACGCCCGGCGTGGAGCGACCGCCCACCACGGACGAGAAACTGAAGAAGATCGAAGAGGGATATTGGAAGGAATTCGAGAAAAACGACCTCGGCCACGTGGTGTTGCTCCGGGGTGGACGCGGTTAATGTTACTCGCCCGGGCTTGACCCCGGCCGGCATATTGCCCGAATTCGTATCCGCGGTCTGCGACGCACCGGCACTTCGCCGGGAGTTTGCGGTCCGATCTGTAACCATCATTTCGCCATGAGAATTCCCCGTTTGCTCGCCACCTGCGTCGTGTTTCTTCCCCTGGTGCTTTCAGCGGCGGAAAGACCGCTGAAGATCGATAAAAGCCGTTCCTTTGTGGACGTCGACGTGGACGCCACGGTCAATTTTACCGCGCATCTCGATGCCTACGATACCAAGTTTACCGCCGAGGACTCCGGAACAGGGAAAATCAAAACGGCGATTTTCTCCTTCAAATTCGCCGATCTGAAAACCGGCAATACCGAACGCGACGGCAAGATGATCGCCTGGCTCGGCGGCGGCGAGCCCTTGGGTCGTTTTGAATTGGGCAATCTGGCCGTGACTCCCGATGGCCAGGGACAGGCATCCGGTCGCCTGATTGTTCACGATGTCACGGAGCGCATCGAGTTTCCGGTGAACATCACGCGCGCCAACGGCGTTTATACCATTACCGGCGAGACGACGATCGACTACCGGACCTGGAATTTGAAAGTGATTCGCACCGCGTTGGTGCTCAAAGTAAATCCCGAGGTGAAAATTCGCTTCAAGTTGACGGCGGAGCCGGCGCCCGAGCCAGTTAAGTAACAGTTCGGAAGGAACCGGGAGCTTGCGCGCGACGACGACCGGAGCACTGTCGCGAATGGAACCGTGATCAACCCGGCTCCGACCCTTCCCATGCGCCACCTCGCGCTTGTTTTTGTCAATCTGCGGCGCCACAAGCTCCGGGCGCTCATTGGTGTCGCTGGCATCAGTTTTGGCGTGGCGGCGATGCTCACGATCCTGTCGATCGTCAACGGTGCGATCGGCATGTTTGAGCGCATTCTCGCGGTGGACAGCCACTGTCTGGTCTTCGAGCGCAACGTCTCGGATTTGTTTTTCAGCAGTGTGACTGACCAGCAGGTAGCCAGCCTGCGCCAACTGCCGCTGGTGGATTCAGCGCAGCCGTTGCTGTTCGGCTTGGTATCGACGCCCGGGCACCCGATCGTCACCTGCTTCGGGATCCAGGCCGACAACACCCGGCTCTCGAAAGCAAAATGGCAGTATGGCCAGCCGGAAAATTTTGGCAAAACCGCCAACGGCATCTGGCTCGGCACACGGGCGGCGGATTTTTTAAAGGCGAAGGGAGGCGAAAAAGTGGCGATAGGCGCGGGAGAATTCGTCGTCGCGGGGATTCTTTCCACGGAAAACGGTTTTGAGGATGGAGGCGTGTTCCTGCCACTGGCCGATGCGCAAAAATTTTTCCATCGCAAAGGCATTGCCTCGGTGGTGGCGATCAAACTGCATGATCAAAGCCGCGTGGCGGAATTCAGCAAAGCCGTGACGGCCCAGTTTCCCGGCCTGATCGCGTTGGAAAATCGCGAGTTCAACCAAAGCTACACCCAGTTTCAGATTTTAAACTTCACCGCGTGGGCCGTGGGAATCTGCGCGTTTCTTCTCGGTGGTCTCGGCGTGGCCAACACCATGCTGCTTTCGGTTTTCAGCCGCATCCGGGAAATTGCTGTGCTGCGGGTTTGCGGATTTTCCTCCGGTCAGGTTTGTGGGCTCATCTTTGGCGAAGCCGTCGTCGTCGCCGTGGCGGGGCTGCTCGTGGGTTTTGCCCTCGGTTACGCCGCGCTGTTTGTGCTGGGTCATGCCCCGCAATTTCAGGGCTACGTGCAGGCGGTCGTCAAACCCGGCATGGTGTGGGGCATCGTGGCCACGTCCCTGGTGACCGCGATCGCGGGAGCCATTTATCCGGCAATGTTTGCGTCACGAATTCAACCGGCGGAGGCCTTGCGTTATGAATAACGCCGACGGTCAGGGCCAACGGACTCAGCCGGTTGCCAGCAAGGCGTTGGTTTCGGGCAAGGCGCTGCACAAAAGTTTCGATTCCGGACGCGTGCGCGTGCTGACGGGCGTGGATATTTCCGTCGATGCGGGCGAAATGGTGGCGCTTTGGGGCGCGTCAGGTTCGGGCAAAAGCACGTTGCTGGCCTTGCTGGGCGGCCTGGACGTGGCGGATCAAGGGGAGCTCACGGTCTGCGGACTCGATCCACGGGACGAGAAACATCGACTGGAACTCCGGCGCCGGCATCTCGGATTCGTTTTTCAGCTCCACAACCTGATTCCCGATCTGACCGTGGAGGAAAATCTCCGGGTGCCCGCACTAGCTTGCGGAACTCCTGCTGCGGCCACCCGGCGGCGAATTGCGGCTTTGGCGGAGTCGGTGGGGATCGCGCACCGTTTGAGCCATCGCATCCAGGATATTTCCGGAGGTGAGCGTCAGCGCACGGCCATCTGCCGGGCACTAATGAATTCCCCCGCGCTACTGTTGGCGGACGAACCGACCGGATCCCTGGATGAGGCGACCGCGGAAACGGTGTTCGAGCTGTTGCGCAAACTGGCCCGCGAACAAGGCGTGGCTGTGGTGCTGGCGACCCACGAGCGGCGATTCGCGGAGCAATGCGACCGGCTTCTGCGGGTGCGGCAAGGGCGAATCGAGTAAGCTATCCTTTCTGGGGGTAGGGCGGATTATTCTAATACGCCGTTCAGGATTTTCGTCGCACGCCAAATTGGCGGATTACGGGGCGGCTTTGGATGAACATATGCCCTCTCCGTGATCGTGAATGAACGGCGGACTAAGGATAGTCCGCCCTACCATAGGGCCTGCGCGCTTTACTTCTTCGGGGCGTGACGCCTTTCGAGCACGGCGATGGCATCGTTGAGGGAAAGTTTTCGGACGCGGAGCAACACGATGAGATGATACAGCAAATCGGCGGCTTCACCGGTGAATTCGTCGTCTTTTGCGGTGACGGCGGCGAGTGCGGTTTCCACGCCTTCCTCGCCCACTTTTTGGGCGACGCGTCCCACGCCTTCCAACGCGAGCCGCACCGTGTAGCTGGTCTTATCCTTGCTCTTGATGCGGGAACTCACGACCTGCTCGAGATGCGCCAGGAAACCCACGCCAGTGGCGCCTTCGTCGCCGAAGCAGCTGACGGTGCCACGGTGGCAGGTCGGCCCGTCGGGGAGCGCCTTTACGAGCAGTGTGTCATTGTCGCAATCGACCGCGATGCTGACGAGGTGCAGGAAGTTTTTCGATGATTCGCCCTTGGTCCACAGGCGGTTTTTGCTCCGGCTGAAAAACGTGACGCGCTTGGTGCTCTGCGTTTTCTTCAAGGCTTCGGCATTCATGTAGCCGAGCATGAGCACCTGCTGCGTGGCGGCGTCCTGCACGATGGCGGGAACGAGTCCGTTGTTTTTCTTCCAGTCGATTTTCAGGTTCTTCATGGGCGGGAGATTTTTAGTTAAGTGGAGACAATCTTTTCGGTCATCCTGAACGAAGTGAAGGATCCATGTCTTGGAAGGCGGTGGTCCATGGATTCTTCGCTACGCTCAGAATGACAAACAACTCACGGGCGGATGGAAATACCTTGGTCGATCAGTTGCTTTTTGAGTTCGGGAATCTTGATGGTGCCTTTGTGGAAAACGGACGCGGCCAGCGCGCCATCGATTCCGGTTTGGCTAAAGGCGTCATAGAAGTGCCCGGGCTTCCCGGCGCCACCGGACGCGACGAGGGGAATCGTAAGCGCGGCGCGGGCGAGGCGAAGCTGCGTGAGATCGTAGCCCTGACGCATGCCGTCCTGGTTCATGCAATTCAGCACGATTTCCCCGGCGCCGCGTTTCTGGGCCTCCTTCGCCCAGTCGATGGTCTGCCAGCGGGTGGATTTCGTTTTGCTGGGGTCGCCGGTGTATTGCTTCACGAAGTACTCGCAACCCTCCTGGCGACTGTCGATGCCGACTACCACGCATTGCGAGCCGAACTCGTTGGCGAGTTCGGTAATCAGCGCGGGATTTTCGAGCGCGGGGGAGTTTATCGAGATTTTGTCGGCCCCGCCGTGCAGGATCTGTCGTGCGCCATCGAGCGTGCGGATGCCACCGGCGACGCAAAAGGGAATATCAATCACGCGCGCGACCCGCGTCACCCAATCAGTTGCGACCGTGCGGCCGTCGCTGCTGGCGGTGATGTCGTAGAAAACCAGTTCATCGGCGCCTTCGTCGCGGTAGCGCTGTGCGAGCTCGATGATGTCGCCGACGATTTCGTGATCGCGGAACTGCGTGCCCTTGACGACCAAACCGTCGCGCACGTCGAGGCAGGGAATGATGCGGCGGGCTAGCATAAATAAAAATTCCAAAAGCCAATGGCCAAAATTCCAAAAGGATTCACGCCAATCCAAAGAGACGAGGGCCGGCTCTTCTTTGGCCTTTGGACGTTTGTGATTTGGAATTTCCTCAACACGCGAGTGCCTCCTGCAACGTGAATTTCTTTTCGTACAGTGCGCGACCGACAATCGCTCCGGCCGAACCCGTGGTTTGTAGCACGCGCAAATCATCGAGGGACGAAACGCCGCCCGAGGCCTGGACTTGCAGGGAGGGAAAACGCTTCACGAGCTGCGCGTAGAGCGCGGAGTTAGGGCCGGTGAGTTTACCGTCGCGGCTAATGTCCGTGCAAAGAATATGGATCAATCCGGCGGACAAATAGCCATTAAGGAAATCATCCAGCGCGAGCCCGGTGGTTTCCTGCCAGCCGGCGGCGGCGATGCGTGGGGTGCCTGAAGCATCGATGCGCACATCGGGTGAAAGCGTGATGTGCTGCGCGCCGAATCGGGCGAACCAGCCGCGCACACGTTCCGGTTCGCGGGCGGCGAGGCTGCCGACAATTACGCGTTCGACGCCTGCGGCGAGAAGCGCCTCGAGTTGGGCTTCGTCGCGAATGCCTCCGCCGGTTTGAACGCGCAGCCCGCTGCCGCGGGCGATTTTTTCCACGAGCGCGATCTGGCGTTTGGTGGGATCCTTTGCGCCGTCAAGATCGACGACATGCAACCACGTTGCTCCGGCGGCTTTAAATTCCTTCGCGACCGCGAGCGGATCGTCGCCGTAGGTTTTTTCCTGGTCGAATTTTCCCTCGGTGAGGCGCACCACGCGTCCGCCGCGCAGGTCGATGGCTGGATAAATGATCATGAAGAGATTTTTCCCAATAAGTCCCGGGTTTCGCTCAAGGTGGGAGATTTGTCATCCTGAGCGTAGCGAAGGATCCACGCAGTCGTACGCGGCATCACCATCGTGGCCATGGATTCTTCGCTGCGCTCAGAATGACAGGTAATTGGAGATGATGAGGAAAAGCAGAGCGAACAGATCATACCCGTCCCTCCACAAAATTTTTGAGCAGACGCGCTCCGGCCGCGCCGGAGCGTTCCGGGTGAAACTGTACGCCGCTGAAGTTACCGCGTTGCACGATCGCGGTGAACGGTGTGCCGTGGTCGCAGCTGGCGACCGTGAAGGCATTCACGGGCCCGGCATAGCTGTGGACAAAATAGAACCGGTCGTCGGCCGCAATGCCGTCGAGCAACGGGTGTCCCTTGCCGGTCAGAACCGTGTTCCAGCCCATGTGCGGGACTTGGATTCCCGGCGATTGGGGTAGCAGGCTCACGATGCCGGGAATCAGGCCGAGCGTTTCCGTCGGGCCTTCCTCGGAGGATTCAAACAGCAGCTGCATGCCGAGGCACACGCCCAGGACGGGCTGTGTGAGCGAACGCACACAGTCGACGAGCCCGCGTTCGCGCAGCTTGCGCATGCCTTCGTTGGCCGCGCCGACGCCGGGCAGAATCACGCGTTCGGCCGAGCGAATCACGGCGGGATCGGCGGTGAGTTCGCTGTTCACGCCCAAGCGCTCCAATGCAAAACGCACCGAGGCAATGTTAGCTCCGCCGCTGTCTACGATTGCGAGCATGGTTTCAGGAAAAAGGCTTCGATTGCGGGTAAGGCGGGACCGCCGTCAGGATATTCGCGAACGGCAGAACGGACGGCCCAGCGGTCCGTCCCTACCGGCGCTGATGCGCCCAACGCCCAGTAAATGATCGCCCGCATCACAGCACTCCTTTCGAGCTGGGGATTTCACCGCCGGCATTGCGCGCGACGGCGGGTCGCAGTGCGCGACCGAAGCCTTTGAACAAGGCCTCAATCATGTGGTGCGTGTTGTCGCCGGTGACCTTCATGTGCAGCGTTGCGGCCAGGTTGTCGCTGACCGATTTGAAAAAATGCGAGACCATTTCCGTGGGCATTTCGCCGACGCGATCGCGCGGAAACTTTGCGTCGAACACGAGCCAGGCGCGTCCGCTCAAGTCGATCGAAACTTCGGCTTTCGCTTCGTCCATGGGCATGACGAAGCCGTAGCGGCCCACACCGCGTTTGTCGCCGAGCGCCTGTTTGAGCGCGGTGCCGAGGGCGAGACCGGTGTCCTCGATCGTGTGATGTTCGTCGATGTGCAGGTCACCCTTGCACTCGATCACCAGACTGATGCCGGCATTGCGCGCGATCTGCTCGAGCATGTGGTCGAAAAATCCAAGCCCGGTCGCGAGTTTGATCGGAGCAGTGGCGTCGAGGTCGACGCTGACCACAATGTCCGTTTCCTTGGTTTTGCGGACAATCGATGCCCGGCGCGGAGCATCGACGAGCTGGCGGGCGATTTCCGTCCACCCGAGTGTTTTCCGGTCGTAACGAAAACCACGAATGCCGAGATTCTGCGCGAGCTGGATGTCGGTTTCGCGATCGCCGATGACGGCGGATGATTCGCGCAGCCAGGCTGTGTCCTTCACGTAGTCGGTGAGGAGCGCGGTCTTCGGTTTGCGGCAATCGCAACGGTCGGCAACGGTGTGCGGGCACACGCGGATCGCTTCGAACGTGATTCCCTGCGAGCTGAGGATATCGAGCAGCAGCTTTTGCGGTGGCTGAAATTCCTTCTCGGGAAAACTCGGCGTACCGAGTCCATCCTGATTGGTCACCATGACAAACGTGAAGCCCGCGTCGCGCAGGCGCAGCAGGGCAGGAATGCAATCCGGCTCCAGCACAAATTTGGAAAGACTGTCGACCTGCTGGTCGAAGGGCTCGGCAATGAGTGTGCCGTCGCGGTCAATGAAGAGAATTTTTTTAGACACGGGCGAGAGCCTCCAGGGTGGCGTTGTTTTCGTCGGGAGTACCAATGGTGATGCGGACGTTATTGCGCACATCTTTGTTGCGATCACGCCAGACGATGCCGGCGGCGCGGCCGGTGGCCATGACCGCGGTCGAATCGGACGTTTCGATGAGGATATAGTTGGCGTTCGACGGCCAGATGCGTTTCACCGCGGGAATTTTCGCCAGGGCAGCAAGCACGCGCTCGCGTTCGCTGATGAGCAATTGCGTGGATTCGCGTGCGGCGGCGAGGCCCGCGGGCGAAAGGGCTTGCTGCACGGCCTGAATCACCGGCACGGGCAACGGATAAGGTGCGATTACCTTTTGCAGCACGCCGATGATTTCCGGCGATGCGATGGTGACGCCGACACGCGCACCGGCGAGGCCGTAGGCTTTCGACAGCGTGCGCAGGACGACCAGATTGGGGTGCGAGGCGAGTTCGGTAGCCAGGCTGGGCTGTCCGGAAAATTCCACGTAGGCTTCGTCAACCGCCACGATCGCGCGGGTGGCGAGGGTGGAAACGATGCGCAGAACGCTGGTACGTTCAAGGAGCTGGCCGGTGGGATTATTCGGCGAGCAGAGGAAAACAATTTTAACGTCCGGGGTGACCGCGCGCAGCACAGCGTCGGCGTCGACGGCGAAATTTTTCTCCTGAATCAATGGCACGGTGACAACCCGGGCGTTCTGGATGCCCGCGGCGACCACGTACATGCCGTAGGTCGGAGGCGTGATCAGGATCGCGTCATTTCCGGCGCGGCAGAAGGTGCGCAACAGGAGATCAATGCCTTCGTCGGCGCCGCGGGTGACGAGTACCTGCGCTGGCGTCACGCCGTAAATCGCGGCCAAAGGTTCGACCAAGGCAGGCGGTTGAGGATCGGGATAGCGATTGAGGTAAGCCGAGCTTTCCCTGGCCGCGGGGGTCTTGGGATTTTCATTCGCATCGAGCCAGATGCGGCCACCCTTGGATTCCTTGCGCGCCGAGCTGTAAGGCGCCAGGGCCAGAATCTCAGGGCGAACGAGGGAAAGGACGGAATTGGTTGCACTCATAACGGTAGGG